>CAMARL010000020.1 GCA_945860325.1 Spirosoma fluviale
GCAATTTACCAATTTTATGCTGGAAGATTTTATCAATTTTGTCCAAAAAGAGAATTTATTCAAGCCAGATCAAAAAATACTGATTGCGGTCAGTGGTGGAATTGATTCGATTATATTATCTAAATTGTTTTCTTTGGCCAAATTTAATTTTGGTATTGCTCATGTAAATTTCAGTTTACGCGGAGAAGAGTCATTGGCCGATGAGGTATTTGTCAAAAAGTTTGCCAAAACATTAAAAGTACCCTATCATACGATATGTTTTGATACGAATGCCTTTGCTGAAAAGGAAAAGTTGTCGACTCAAGTGGCAGCCAGAATTCTTCGATATACTTGGTTTGAAGAAATCAGAATTAAAAACAATTATGATTTTATAGCCACCGGTCATCACCAATTGGACAGTGCGGAAACAATGTTGATCAACCTCACCCGAGGAACGGGCTTAGCTGGATTTCATGGGATACCTATAAAAAACGGGCACATCATCCGACCTCTTTCTTTTGCAAGTCAAGACACCATTTATGATTTCGTAGTCGAGCAAAAATTGGCTTGGCGTGAAGATTCAAGTAATTCTACGACTAAATACCAACGAAATTTTATAAGGCATGAGATTATGCCAAAATTCCAGGAGTTAAATCCACAATTTGAACAAACGCTCGCAGATACCAGTGAAAAAATTCGAAATATTGAATTTTGGATCTCAGCGGAATTAAATGAATTTAAAGTTGACCGAGTTACCAATGATGCGAATGGCAATATTTACGTACCCCTCGGCGAAGGGTTTTCGGTAGAAAAATGGACGGTCATTGCCCAACAATATCTACAAGAATTCAATTTTTCTTTTGGGGTGATCAATCAAATTTTGGCACATCCTGCTGACAAGGTTGGAAAACTATTTGAATCGCCGAGTCATATTCTAAACATCGATAGAAATCAATGGGTCATTAGTCCTAAAGATCATGCAGCATTCAAGCCTATCTTAATCCAAGAGGAAGATGAAATCGTAGAGTTTGGATCCAATGAACTACACATTTTTATCGAGGAAAATAATGAATCATTTGTGCCATCGACTTCGCCCAATTTTGCTTGTCTAGATGCAGATAGTCTAGTATTTCCACTAGAAATCAGAAAATATCAAGAGGGAGATTGGTTTTGTCCTTTAGGTATGAATTCCAAAAAACTGATTTCAGATTTTTTAACGGATAAAAAAGTACCCTTGAACATCAAAAAAAATACGCAAATACTACTCAGCAAAGGATCTATTGTTTGGGTGATGGGACATCGAATCGACAATCGGAATAAAGTCAGTGATAAAACGGAAACGGTGATGATTTTAGAAATTCGGCCTAAGGAAAATTCTTAGCGAATTAAAAAAATCTTAAAACCCTAATGGCTTGTCCGTTGAAAAAAAGGGAGGCCGATATCGTTATAGCCTCGTTACCGAATCAATTTTCGATACTGCTCCGTACGAATTGGATCCAACAAACTCAAATACGCGAAGGCTTGTTGGCGCTCCGAAACACTCGCCTCATCCATAATAGAATAAATCTCATCCGATTTAGCATCAAAAAATACACGAATATTAGCCGCGCCAGGTCTTAATTGGTTCACCGTTCGAATCTGATTCAGCAGATCCAAAATCCCTTTACGCGCTTCATCAGGCTTTTCCTTAAATGAATCCAATAAAATCCGGTGGTAGATATAATTCACTTCGCGCATCCCTTGCACTTGTTGATTAATCAAATTTTCAGCAATCGACAAGCGAGATCGAACGTCAGTAACTACGCCCCAACCCGACCCTGAGGTCTGAGCCAAATTAGTTAAATTATTCAATTTTTGAACAAAGAAGTCGCCGCCAAATTTACCAAATGAATCATAGTGATAGGCGCAAGATAGGTACGCATAATAGGCCAATAAGGAACTTAAATTATCTATAAATGTATTGTCATTGTATGTAATAGGTGTCCCTGTTTGAAACTTAAAATTAAAGCTCTTGTCGATCATATTTAAAATAACCGTTTCATAAGATGTTCCATAAACAGGCCTTAATACTTGGACACGGGCATTCGCTTCAAAGTCTCCTTGGGCTGAGGCCTTTGTCAACAATAAATTAATGCTGAGTTTGATTTTTTCGTCCGGCGCAAAATTGTCCATGGACCAGCGTCGTCCCGATAAGAAATCTTGGGCGGTACGCTGCAATTCAGTATAAATTTGGGATGTTCCTCGCTGTTGGTCCAGCTGCAATTGCTCCGTATTAATGGTAATCGAAGCTTGAAGCTCCTGAGCATTTAACACCCGGGAGCCTATTAAGCATAAAATTACAAGTAAAATAGATTTCATAGTGAAATCATTCGGAAAATATTATTTCTCTTCGTTACCCTCTTCACGCATACGATAATCAACTTTGTCCGTTAAAAAATCGTCTATCGCTAAAGCCGATGGCTTAGGCATACGCTCATAATATTTTGAAATTTCGATCTGCTCACGGTTTTCGAAAATTTCTTCCAAATTATCCACAGAAGAAGCGAACTCAGACAATTTGCCCGACAACTCCTCTTTCATTTTGCTTGAGATTTGACGCGCTCTTTGGCCTATAATAGACACAGACTCATATACATTTCCTGTCTTTACAGCAATTTTATCAACATCACGTGTAATGATGGATGGATTTGTTTGGATCTTAGACATCTCGTTATTTTTTAAATTAAGATTGCAAAATTAAATAATTTTTAGGACAAAAACTACTGAGGTCCAGTAGCCACTTTTGACGTATTAGACTTCTCTTTTTCTAGCATTGCCTTATACTCAGCCTCCAATTTCGCAATTCGGTCAACTTCCTTATTGCTAAATTCATACATTTTTTCCCCCTCTTTTAAGTAGGCACTTTGAGGATACTTATCGATTAAATCCAAATAAAATTTGGATGCTTCCGCGAAACGCTCTTTCTGCTTAGATTCAATCGTGCTCTTGGCCAAATCATACTGAGCCAACACCTTCATGTAAGCCATCTCCTCACTGTAATCAGAATCAGGAAAATCACGTTGGAAATTGGTAATCTCAATCACAGACGACTTTAACGAAGCAATATTAAAAGGTGAAGTTTTATAATAAAGTTTTGCTTTTTCATACGCTTTCTTCTCCAATTTTTTCCTTAATTCCTTAATGATATTTGTACAATCGTCCTTAAACTTCGTCTCAGGGTAATTATTTAAATAGGACTGGATTTCATTGATCGCAGCTAACGTTCCCGTTTGATCCAAATTGAAATTGGGTGAATCTTTATACAACGAAAAGGCCGACATATAAATCGCCTCCTCAGCAAATTCAGAACGAGAAAAAACCTCAGCAAACTTCTTGAAATGTGAACTAGCTAAGGTATAGCTACCTAAATTAAAGTCACAATAGGCTTGATAAAAAGTGGCCAACTCCTGAGTAGAATCTCCTTTCATCAAAGGCATAATCTCGTCAAAAAGAATACCCGCCTTAGCAAAATCCTTCTTTTTATAGTAATTGACCGCCGCCTTATACTTAGTAGGCAAATCAGCACTTTTTCTGAATTTCTCAAATTTACCGCATGAACTTAAGCCCAATACAGCAACTAATCCCACTAAAATATATTTTTTCAAATTCATAAGATCGCAAAGATAATCATATTTGTTTTACCTACCGAATTAAACTGACTTACTAAATTGCAAATGATACAATTGAGCATATAAACCATTTAATTTTAATAATTTTTCATGTGTTCCCCGCTCTTTTATCTCCCCTTTATCCATCACCAAAATCTGATTGGCATGTCGGATCGTAGACAAGCGATGTGCAATAACCACCGAAGTTCTCCCTTTCATTAAAGTAGAAATGGCCGACTGAATAAGCAATTCAGATTCGGTATCCACAGAACTTGTCGCCTCATCCAAGACAATGATTTTAGGATTATGTACTAGCGCCCGAACAAAAGAAATCAATTGGCGCTGACCCACGCTCAACGTAGCCCCTCTTTCCATCACCTCATAGTCATATCCACCCGGTAAACTTAAGATAAAATCATGTACGCCAACCGCCTTAGCCGCCTCCACAATTTGCTGCTGTGTTATTTCAGTATCCCCCAAATGAATATTATAAGCGACGGACGAACTAAACAAAAATACATCCTGCAAGACCACCGATATATGCCTCCGTAAACTACCTATTTCATAATCCGGCAAGGCCACACCGTCAATTTCAATGATCCCAGACTGGACATCATACATCCTACTTAATAAGCCAATAATGGATGATTTTCCTGCACCCGTCGCGCCTACAATCGCCACCGTAGAACCTGGCTTTACTTCAAAACTAACATTTTTAACCACATATTCCGGTTCAATATAAGCAAAACTAACCTCCTTGAATTGAATATGTCCTTTCAATTCATTCGCCAAAACCACCCCATTATTTTGAATATAATCCTCAGAATCCAACAAAGTCAAAATCCTTTCCGTACTAACAATTCCCATTTGCAAAGTATTAAAGCGATCCGCCAACATACGAATGGGTCTAAAAAACAAATTAATAAACATAATAAAGGCAGTCAACGTACCTACCGTAATTTCTTCTTTTAAAATATAGGTGGATGCCATCCACACAATTAAGCCCGAACCCACTGCAGCAATCACATCAGCCACCGGAAAATATAAGGAATAGGCCAAAATCCCTTTGATATTAGCATCCCGATGTGCAACATTAATCTGATCAAACTTCTTCAATTCTCGCTCCTCCGCATGAAAAAGTTGGACCACCATCATGCCCGAAATATGTTCCTGCACAAATGAATTCAAGTTAGCTACAGCCAATCGAACCTCATTGAACGATTTTTTAATGTATTCTTTAAACACGTAGGTAGAAAAAATCATGAAGGGTACCGTGGCCAAAATAACGAGTGTCAAACGCCAATCCGTATAAAACATGACACCAACAATCAAAACCAATTGCAGTAAATCACCCGCAATTGAGGCCAAACCCTCCGAAAAGACATCATTTAACGTCTCTATATCGGAAACCGTCCTGGTCACCAATCGGCCTATCGGCGTATGATCAAAAAAGGCTAATTTGAGATGTACAATTTTAGTGTATAACTGAACACGAATATCTTTAATCACTGTTTGCCCTAAATAACCCGCCAAATAACTCGTAGAAAATTGCAAGCCGGTATGCAAAAACAAAACAGCAAGCATGTAAAAAAACATCCGAAAAAGATTTGAAATTTGATCCGCAGAAACATAATGATCTAAGGTATAGCGAATCAATAAAGGAACGACTGGAGAAACGGCAGCCATGCAAAGAATTAAAAAAACCAATAACCAAAAGGTAAGTTGATATGGCTTCAAAAAACCATAAATGCGGCGGATAATGCGAAGGTCAACAATCTTACCTTGAGTAGAATCTTTCAAGACTTAGCATTGGGTTGGGGTAAGTCTTCAGAAAATGTAGGCAATGAAGTTTGGCAAGAACCACAACCTTTCGCGCAGCCCGCATTTGATTGAGCAAAAAATGCATTATAGACCATCCTGCATACATAAAAGACAGCCGCGGCAAAAACAATAAAAATCAAAATTCCTTCCATCAATAGTCTAAAAACCATTTGCGTTGCAAAGTTGATAAAAATTCGTCAAATATAAGTCCTGCTCCGATAATTTCTCCACTAAAAATTACTTCGTCGCCTCCACTGAAATTAGTCACGCGTCCACCGGCCTCCTCAATAATAATTTTACCTGCTGCCACATCCCATGGCTTTAGATTAGCCTCAAAAAATCCTTCAAATCGACCGCAAGCCGTATAAGCTAAATCGATCGAAGCTGCTCCCATCCTTCGAAGACCATGCGATTTTTGCATTAATTCCTTTAATAAATCTAGGTAACGATCCTGATAAGAAAAATCATAATAAGGAAATCCGGTCGCTAATAAACTTGTGGCCAACGTTTCAGCCGGCGATACTTGAATGGATTTGGCATTCAAAAATGCCCCATTTCCTTTAGACGCATAAAACATCTCATCTTGATTAGGCTCATAAATCATGCCTAAAATGGGCTGCTTGTTATAAATCAATCCCACTGAAACCGCATAAACAGGTAATCCATGTAAGAAATTCGTCGTACCGTCTAAAGGATCAATGACCCAATAATAGCCATTACCAACCTCATCGTAATTTGAATCACTCTCTTCAGCGATAAATTTTGCCTCTGGAAAAATGGCCGACAAACCCTCCTTTAATTTCGATTCGGCTTGTTGGTCTACAAATGAAACCAAGTCATTCTTCCCCTTATAAATAATATCACCTGATTTTACTTGGCTAATTGCCGACTGAATCCATTGGCCCGTTTCTCTAACGCAAGGCAAAGCCTTGGCTAATAAAGACTTTGAATCCATCATAAAAACTATTTAGGAGCGTTTAATTTAGCTAATTTGGGACTTAATGCTTGAAGCCAATCGGCCACAATTTGTTGGGTTTCCTTTAAATAAACATCTTTTGCATGTTTATCGGCCGCCGATTTTGCTTTCTTATCCGCATCGGTTTCTGAAGCCATAGGTCCAGCACCGCCAGCTAATGCATCTTCTACCGCTTGCGTCTCATCCGGTTTTTTCTTCTGATCATCCAATTCCTTTTTGCGCTTGGTTAAATTCAAAGAAATGGAATTGGTTTCTTTTATTTTTTTCCAACGGTTGAAATCTTCTCTCAATTTCAGCAAATCAGGTTTCGTTTTCAAACGAACATTAAAACCAGATTGAACTTTGGATAAAATGGCTGGATTTACATGTAATGTGGGCGTGAAGACCGTAGACGCAATCATATCCCATGGCAAAGCGCTCGGCTGAGAACTTTCTCCAAACTCCTCCGCAGAAAAGGCAGAAGGCATCGCAAAATCAGGACTCACGCCTTTATGTTGGGTTGAACTTCCATTAATGCGGTAAAATTTCTCTAAGGTAATTTTCAATTGGCCCACAGGCTCTTTTTCATTCGCCATGTAATTATCTAAATCAACGACCGATTGAACAGTGCCCTTGCCGTAAGATTGCTCACCTACAATAATACCTCGCTTATAATCTTGAATCGCAGCCGCAAAAATTTCTGAAGCTGATGCAGAAAAACGATTGATCATAATCGCCATAGGTCCGTCATAGGATTGCTCTATGTCACGGTCTAATTCTTGGGTTATTTTTCCATCCGATTGCTTTCTTTGAACAACAGGTCCTTTGGTAATAAACAAACCCGTTAAATCGATTGCCTCAATTAACGAACCTCCTCCATTGTTACGAAGATCCACTATCAATGCATCGATTCCCTCTTGCTTAAATTCTCCTAAAAATCTCTTCACATCCGAAGTAGTCGATTTGAAATCTGCCTCACGCTTTCTAGCTCCCTCAAAATCTCGGTAAAACATCGGAATCGTGATCAAACCTAATTTGATTTTCTTGTCGCCTTGATTGAAAACTAACACTTCTTTCTTCGCTGTCTGCTCTTCCAATTTAATTTTTTCACGAACAATTCGGATCTCGTTGGTCGGCGAACCTGTCACCCCGGAAGCAGGAAGAATTTTCAATCGGACTACAGTGCCTTTCGGCCCACGAATTAATTTGACGGCGTCATCGGTAAACCAACCAATCACATCGACGAAACTACCATCATCTCCTTGGGCAACCCCGACAATCCGATCTTTGGGATTAATTAATTTACTTCTAAAAGCTGGACCGCCTGGAACTAAATCCTGAATGGTCACATAATCACCCTCTAAACGAAGCGTTGCACCTATTCCTTCGAAGCTTTGAGCCATGTCCTTGTTGAACTCCTGGGCTGCTTTCGGTATCATATAAGAAGTATGCGGATCGATACTTTCCGTGTAAGCATTCATGAAAATTTGGAATACATCTTCCGATTTCGTGCGGGCCATGTATTTTTCGGACCTAGCATAACGCTCCTTCATCTCACGAACGGCAGTGGTATCCGCCTTACCGCCAATTTTCCAATCTAGGAATTGACGTTTAATATCTTTACGCCAAAAATCATTCAGCTCTTCTGCAGACTTCGCCCAAACGGCTTTGTCACGATTTGGCTGATAAGTTTCATCGGCATTAAAATCAAAAGATTTGTTTAAAACGGCATTAATAAAAGCATAACGTTCCTTGGTCCGCGTTTGATACAAATTATAGATTTGAAAAGCGGATGTAAGATCTCCAGCACTCAGTTGCTCGTCGATGGTAAATCTAAATTTCTCCAAATCTTCAATGTCGGAAGCAATAAAAAATACTTTATTAGGATCAAGCTCCTTAATGTAAGCATCATAAATTTTAGAAGACAGAGAATCATTCACGGCTATTTTACGGTAATGATAATTGCTCAAAATCCCAAAAACCAATCGCTCTACCTTTTTCTGCGTTTCGGTTGGTTTTAAATCATCCTCTTGATAATAGGCCGTACTACTCGGTAAATCTCCTTGCGATTTGCCATGAAGAAAAAGCACAAAAATGAATGATATCGGGATTAAAAGCGGTAGTATCTTCTTCATATTATGTTGAAATATTTCAAACTTATTTTTCTATTTCTAATAGTTCCACCTCAAAAACTAAAGCAGAATAAGGTTTAATCGTTTGACCTCCTCCACGAATTCCATAAGCTAATTCTTGGGGAATGTATAATTTCCACTTAGAACCCACTGGCATTAATTGGAGCGCCTCAACCCAACCCGGTATCACACCTGATACTGGGAATGAAACAGGTTCACCTCGTTGGACCGAAGAATCAAACACGGTACCGTCAATCAAAGTTCCGTGATAATGAGTCTTAACTTTATCCGACGCTAAAGGTTTTGGACCTGTACCCATTTTAATTACTTTGTACTGCAAACCACTCGCTGTGATCATGACAGAATCCTTCTTTTTGTTATCCGCCAAAAACTTTTCGCCAATCTCTTTATTAGGCAAAAACTGCTTGGCCGTTTCAGCCGATTGGCGCTCTTGATTTTTCATCATAAACGAGTTCATGATGTTTTGACATTCCGCCTCAGTTAAAACCAATTTTCCACCTTGCGAAGCAGAAGCAAATCCTTTCGCCACCATGTCGACATTCAAGCTGATATTTTGTGATTTGAAATTTCCAGCTACTAAAACACCCACCGCATAGGAAACGGAGTCTAGCGCAGAATTTAATTTCATATACGATTTGGTGGCATCAGAACTTTTGCTTTTGCTAGCAACCGAATTAATTTTCGGTTTTGCATTTTTATTTGCAGGGACTTTTGTTTGAGCTACTAATGAAAAAGTGGATGAAAACATCGCAAAAAGAATGATAAGCTTTAAATAAGAAAATTTCATGTTCTATTAATTAGGTAAAATAATTTTCGAAGATAATGAAAAATGGCTCTTTCCCAAGAATTTTAACGCCAATTAACAGGGGAAATTTTTAGCGTATTAAATGAATCTAAAAAAAGTCGACATTAAAAGGTCTTTTTTTGAATATATTATGGGAATATTCAAATTTCGTGACTAATTTTGCACCCGAATCTAGTACAATTTATCAAAATCAATAAACCATCATTTCGATATGGCATCAGTAAGACCAGATGAAGTTTCAGCCATCCTTAGGGAGCAGTTATCGCAGGCTAAAACGCAAGCAGAATTAGAAGAAATAGGCACCGTACTCCAAGTGGGTGATGGTGTGGCCCGTATTTATGGCCTTTCGAATGTTCAAGCCGGAGAATTAATTGTTTTCGAAAATGGCTTAAAGGCTTTGGCCTTGAACTTAGAGGAGGACAATGTAGGAGCCGTACTTTTAGGAGATTCCAAATTAGTGAAAGAGGGTGATACGGTAAAGAGAACCAATATGATTGCTTCCGTTCAGGTAGGTGATGGGATTTTGGGACGTGTTGTGAATACTTTAGGAGAGCCTATTGATGGTCATGGACCTATCACGGGTACTTTATATGAAATGCCTTTGGAGCGCAAAGCACCGGGAGTAATTTTCCGCCAACCCGTTACCGAGCCATTGCAAACTGGAATTAAAGCAATTGACGCCATGATTCCAGTAGGACGTGGTCAGCGTGAGCTTGTGATTGGTGATCGTCAAACAGGAAAAACAGCTGTTTGTATTGATACCATTATTAATCAAAAAGAATTTTTCGATAAAGGAGAGCCGGTTTATTGTATCTATGTGGCCATTGGTCAAAAAGCAAGTACAATTAAGCAAGTAGAGCAAACGTTACGTAAGGCTGGAGCGATGGACTACACAGTAGTTGTCTCGGCTTCTGCTGCTGATCCCGCGCCAATGCAGTTTTATGCTCCGTTTACAGGTGCGGCCATTGGCGAATTTTTCCGTGATACCGGTAGACCTGCTTTGGTAGTTTATGATGATTTATCAAAACAAGCGGTAGCATACCGTGAAGTTTCATTATTGCTTCGTCGCCCACCGGGACGTGAGGCATATCCAGGAGACGTTTTTTATCTTCACTCGCGTTTATTAGAGCGTGCGGCTAAGATCAATAGCTCAGATGATATTGCTAGGTCGATGAATGATTTACCAGATTCCATCAAAGGAATTGTTAAAGGAGGTGGTTCATTAACGGCTCTTCCCATCATTGAAACTCAAGCGGGTGACGTTTCTGCTTATATTCCGACCAACGTGATTTCGATTACGGATGGTCAGATTTTCTTAGAGACTAATTTATTTAATGCGGGTATTCGTCCAGCGATCAACGTAGGTATTTCGGTATCACGTGTGGGAGGTAATGCCCAGATTAAGTCCATGAAAAAAGTAGCTGGAACCTTAAAATTAGATCAAGCGCAATTCCGTGAATTGGAGGCTTTCTCTAAATTTGGTTCAGATTTAGATGCGTCAACAAAATTAACGATTGACCGTGGTCGTCGAAATTTAGAGATGTTAAAGCAACCTCAATTTGCTCCTCAGCGAGTGGAAGATCAGGTAGCAATGATTTACTTAGCTACGACTGGATCTTTGGATTTAATTCCGGAGAACAAGGTTCGTGAATTTGAGAAAGATTTCATCCAAGTACTTCGTGCTACTGAAAAAGCAACTTTAGATGCTTTAGGTGCAGGTAAATTTGATGATACCTTAACAGCTACGCTAAAGAGAGTAGGTAAAGAAGTAGGTGCTAAATACGCAGTTTAAAAATTAGAATACGATGGCTTCCTTAAAAGAAGTAAGAAATAGAATTGTATCGGTTAATTCGACCCAACAAATCACTAAAGCCATGAAAATGGTTTCAGCGGCGAAGTTGAGACGCGCACAAGACGCCATTAGCCAAATGCGCCCATACGCAAAAAAATTAGCTGAAATGATTTCCACCGTATCTGCACAAACAGAAGTGGGGCAATCAAATCCATTTACGGAGGTACGTGAAGTTAAAAATGTATTGATCGTGGTGGTAACTTCAGATAGAGGTTTATGTGGCGCATTTAATGCGAATGTCGGCAAGGCCACAATCGCCTTAGTGGACGCTAAATACGCAGCTTTACAAGCTTCTGGGCATGTGACTATTTTACCTTTGGGTAAAAAAGGCAGCGAATATTTAGGTAGAAGAGGTTATAAAATTGAAAATGCATATACTGACATTTTCACTCGCTTAAATTTTGGAAATGTGCGTGAGATTGGTGATGTGATTTTAACTGATTTTACAGAAAAAAAATACGATGTCGTTGAGGTTTTGTTTAATTATTCCAAAAACGTAGCGACTCAAATTATTGAAACGGAGCAATTGTTGCCCATGGTGCCTTTGGCCGCGGAAACAAAATCGAGTGCTGTGGATTATATTTTTGAGCCGACAGAAGAGGAAATTATCCAAGAATTGATTCCAAAATCAATTAAACTTTCAATTTTCAGAGCTTTATTGGAGTCCAATGCATCTGAGCATGGGGCCCGAATGACAGCGATGGACAAAGCCACTGAAAATGCTGGCGAATTAATTAAAGCGTTAAAATTAGAATATAACCGTTCACGCCAAGCAGCCATTACCAAGGAAATCCTAGAGATTGTGGGTGGTGCCGAGGCTTTATCTGCATAAGCAATGAAAAAGATTTTGATGATGACCCTACTATTAGGGATGATGTTTAACTCCAATGGTCAAGGAATCAAAGTTCCTGCACCAAGTCCTGGGCAAACAATTAAACAGGATTTTTCTCTTTCGGCCATCGAGGTCGTTTATTCTAGGCCTGTGATTAAAGGGCGTAAAATATTTGGCGACATTGTTCCTTTTGGCAAATTATGGAGGACGGGAGCTAATTCCCCCACTAAATTCACGTTTGGTGAGGATGTTAAAGTGGCTGGCCAATCGTTAAAAGCGGGATCATATCAAGTAATATCCATCCCATCTGAGAAATCATGGGTGATTATTTTCAGTAAAGGAACCAATGGAGTTTTCAGTTATAATCCAGCGGAAGATGTATTAAAAGTTACGGTACCTTCTACAATGCTGGCTAGTTTAGTTGAGTCATTCTCCATTCAATTTTCGGATGTTACAGCTAATCGTTTGAACATTCAAATGGCCTGGGAGAAAACGTCCGTTTCCATTCCGGTCGAGACAGATGTGGATGCTAAGATTATGGGTTCCATTGACCGTGCTATGAATGTAGATTCAAAGCCTTATTTTGAGTCAGCTTCCTATTATTTCGAAACGGGACGCGACATTAAAAAAGCATTAGAATGGGCAACCAAAGCAGCTGAAGCTAATCCAACTGCCTATTGGGTATTTCATTTGAAAGCGAAAATCCAGGTAAAAACGGGTGATAAAGTTGGCGCAAAAGCAACCGCCTTAAAATCAATCGAATTAGCAAAAGCTGGCAAAAACGATGATTATGTAGCTTTAAATCAGAAATTAATCGATAGCTTGTAGATACAGCATACATAAACAGGAAAGCCTTTCTGCGAAGAAGGGCTTTTTTTAGCTAAAAATGAAAGAGGGAATTTTACACAGTACAGGTGAGGAGCAAGAGACAGCGGTTTTAGTTGCCATAACTTCCCAAAAACAAAATGCCGCACAAACGGCAGAATACTTAGCCGAATTAGCTTTTTTAGCCAGCACCTCAGGCGTTTTGGCTTTACACTCATTCACTCAAAATCTAGCCAAACCTGACAATAAAACATTTGTAGGGAAAGGTAAGTTCGAGGACATCATGGCTTATGTGATCGATAAGGATGTTGACATGATCATTTTTGATGATGACCTAAGTCCATCTCAAGTGCGTAATATTGAATATGCCATCGAATTATTAGGAAAAGAAGTCAAAGTATTAGACCGCAGCTTATTAATTTTGAACATTTTTGCACAAAGAGCGCAAACGGTTCAAGCACGCACACAAGTTGAGCTTGCCCAATACCAATATATATTACCACGCCTAACGCGAATGTGGTCTCACCTTTCTAAGCAACGTGGCGGTGTGGGGATGAGAGGTCCAGGTGAAAAGGAATTAGAAACTGACCGTCGGATCGCCAATGACCGAATATCATTTTTAAAAGATAAATTGGAGGCCATCGACCGTCAATCTTTTACCCAAAGAAAAAATAGGGATCGGATGGTACGTGTTTCTTTAGTTGGCTATACCAATGTGGGCAAATCCACCTTAATGAAGAAATTAGCTAAGGCTGATGTATTTGCCGAAAATAAACTATTTGCTACCGTAGATTCCACGGTGCGAAAAATATCGTGGGAAGGAATTCCTTTTTTATTAACGGACACGGTAGGGTTTATTCGTAAGCTTCCTACCCTATTGATCGAGTCATTTAAATCTACTTTAGATGAAGTTCGAGAGGCGGATGTACTCTTGCATATTGTCGACATATCACATCCTAATTTTGAGGAGCAGATCGAAGTGGTGCAAGGAATTTTGAATGAAATGGGGGCTGGCGATAAGCCAACGGTCTTAGTATTTAATAAAATTGATTTATTTCCTGTGGAGGAAGTGTATTTTGAAGGAGCTGCGGTCAATGAAGACGGGGAACCTGAATTAAGTAAAATGGATCGAGTGACGGCTTTTTTAAAACGCTCACATTGGCAATTAGAACAGCCAAAAACAGTCTTTATTTCCGCAGAACAAAAAAGCAATTTGCCTGAGTTGCGCGAGGTAATTTTGAATTTGATTAAAGAAAAACACTTTCAAATTTTTCCTAATTGGCTCGAAAGCAACCATTTGCTAGGTCACAGCGATGGCTATATTCCAGAGTCATAGCTGAATTTGAATGAGGTAAATGGCTTATTGTAAATGATTTTATATTTTTGTGCACGAGCACATTTAATTTTGGCGCTGTAGTTCAACGGATAGAATAGGCGTTTCCTAAACGCTAGATACGAGTTCGATTCTCGTCGGGGCCACTGATTTAAATGGATTACAAACAATTCCTTAATTTGCATAAAGCCAAAAAACGATGTGGGAAACAAAAGAAAATAAACTGTACAAAAAATTCAAATTTGCCGACTTCACGCAAGCAATCCAATTTATAAATCAAGTTGCGGAGTTGGCCAACCTAGTAAATCACCATCCAAGCATACTTAACAATTACAATGTCGTGGAGATTTGGTTGTGCACACATGATGAAAACAATCAAATCACAGCCAAAGATTATGAGCTAGCCAACATGATTAATGAAATCAAATGAAACTATTTCTCATTTTTTAAGGTTAAACGGACTAGCTTACCTTTTCTTTTGAATACATCCTATACATATCAGCTTTTTACGTCTATTCAGTCTTTACCCAATCATTGGGATTCAATCGCGCAAGCAAATATCTTCCTTTCCAAAAAATACCTTGAAGTTTTAGAGTCCGCCGCTCCTGCTAACATGAAATGCCAGTACATTGGTATTTTCAATCAAGAAGAACTTATCGGAATCGCTTTGGCCCAATTCATCGATCTTACTCATCTAGAAACCTATGGAGATCGAGACAAAAAACTCAAAACATGGGTTCGGAATTTTTTATTCAGTCGTTTTTCATCCCAACTATTATTTATCGGTAACAATATGCTCTCAGGCCAAAATGCCTTTGCCGTTAAAGAACAAACAAATATCTTAGAAATTCTACTGACTTTAAAACAAGCAGTAGGTGAAATGAATCGACATTCAAAAAACCACCTGACTTCCTTTAAAGATTTCATGCTCAGTGAGCTCACACATTTTGACCAAGCGACATTTAAAAAGGATCTGAAATTTACTTCGCAGCCCAACATGATTTTTGAGATTAATCCCTTATGGGCTCAAGAAGAAGATTATAAAAAGGCTTTAACGAAAAAATACAGAGATCAATATAAAAGAAGTAGAAATAAAGCGTTTGGCATTGAAAAAAGGATGTTGACCTTAGAAGAAATACATGACCATCAAGAAATCATCTATGATTTGTATTTGCATGTGGCCGAAAATGCGCCTTTCAACACCTTTTATCTTCCTAAAAATCACTTTTATGTGTTAAAAGAAAAACTTAAGGATGATTTCATGCTCTATGGCTATTTCATCGACGAGAAATTAATTGGATTCAATACCTTAATTAAAAATGGGAAAAGCTTAGACACCTACTTCCTAGGTTATGATGAAAAAATTCAAAAAGAAAAAATGCTTTATCTCAACATGCTCTACGATATGATCGCATGTGGGATAACTTTAAAATTTGAAAAAATTATTTTTGGCCGAACTGCACTCGAAATAAAGAGTTCCGTGGGCGCCATAGATACCCCGATGTTTGGATTTATGCAACATAGTCAGCCGTTGATCAATCAATTCCTAGGCCAGATTTTCAACTACCTAGAACCCGTAACTACCTGGAAAAGACGCAGTCCTTTCAAACCATAAAAAAACCCTATTTCTTAATGGGCATGTTGGCCTGAACCTTTTGTCGCCAATCCAATAATAATCGATGTAGTTCATCTCTTTTAACCAGAAAATCTTTGGCTACATCATGGCGTTCACCCACGTCAACTTTTAAATTATATAGCTCTAACTGCGATGATTCAAAATTGTCAACGAGCTTCCAATCCCCTAACCTGACAGCACCAGCCGGCCTACCTAATTGGTTTGAGAAATGAGGATAATGCCAAAATAAAGGTCGAGACTGATCCTTTAGATTAGGTTTATTGATCATAGGCCACACACTAACCCCGTCCGTCATTTCAGGTGATTTTTGTCCCAACAAATCTAAAATAGTAGCTGTATAATCCGTATTCATGAAATAATTATCATTCACTTGTTTGGGTATAATCTTACCCTCCCAGAACATGATGGTCGGAATTCGAATCCCTCCTTCATACACATGCCCTTTCCACTTTCGAAGGCTATCATTTTGGGTAGGAATAGGCCCTAATTCAGGCAAACCCACTCCCCCATTATCCGAAGCAAAAATGACTAAGGTATTATTCAGAAGCCCTTGCTTCTTTAAAGACTCCATGATTCGCCCAACGCCATCGTCCATACTCTCCCCCATCGTCGCATAATAGGGATTGTATTTACCTTTAAACTTTTCATATTTCAGGAAATATTTATTCAATTTAGTGGCTTTGGGTACGATGAAAACATGGGGTGCGGAATAGCACATGTACATAAAAAAGGGTTTTGTGTCATTTTGCTGGCCAATAAACTCGACCGCATAATCACTCAACTTATCCGTCATATACCGTTCACCGGTATCCTCAGAAACCTTTTGAAAACTATTTTCAAAGATTCCGTAATTATAATAGTCTAGCCCATTTTTACCAATCATCCTCGTATAATCAAAACCTCGATTCCATGGAGCTAAACTATCGCCAGAACCCAAATGCCATTTTCCAATCATCCCCGTCTGG
>CAMARL010000021.1 GCA_945860325.1 Spirosoma fluviale
GAAGCTGCGAAACAAAATCACGATGTCGTAATGTCGCCTAACTCATATTTCTACATCGATTATTACCAGGCGGAGGCTAAAACAGAACCCATCGCCATCGGAGGATTTTTACCTTTAAGCAAATGCTACTCTTTTGAACCCGATTTGCCGGAATTGACGGCTGAGGAAGCCAAACATGTGGTGGGTATTCAGGCCAACTTATGGACCGAATATGTCAGTAATCTACCTTATGCGGAGTACATGACCTATCCGAGAGCTTTGGCTTTATCCGAAGTTTCTTGGTCTCCAAAAGAATCAAAAAATTATGAGGATTTTAAAAAGCGTTTGAAGGGTCACATGCCTTCGATGGATGCGTTGAAGATAAATTACTCAAAAGCATTTTTAACTCAACCATAAACCTGGTTTCTTGAGATGTAAAAAATCCTTTTGGTTAATTTCCAAAAGGATTTTTTTATACCTTAGAATTTAGGATCCACAAATTCCCATTCTTTTACATGAGAGGGTCGATGTTGTTTTTTGGCAATCTCGTCCATCTTTTTAATAAGTTCCAGATTTGTTTGGGCAATATCATTTTGCTCATAAGGATCTTTGGACAAGTCATATAATTCCCAAGGGGCCAATTTATTTTTTTTCATGTTGGACTTCACCCCTTTGAAATTCCCGATGCGGATTGCGACTTGCCCCGATTTTTCTGGAAATTCGAAATAGATAAAGGGGTGTTTTACTTGGGCTTTGCCTAATAACGTTGGCAAGAATGAAATACCATCCGTTTTGACCGGTATTTTGGCGCCGGTAAGATCGGCTAAAGTAGCCATCACGTCAAATTGGACCGAAGGATGATCAGTGGTTTGACCGGGTTTTATTTTGCCGGGCCAGCGAGCTAGCATCGGTTCTCGGATGCCGCCTTCATATAAGTCTTGTTTGCGCCCTCGTAAACCGGCCACGGAATTGAAAAACTGAGTATCCACTCCTCCTACATCGAAGGTCGCCCCGTTATCACTCGAAAACATGATCAACGTATTTTCATCGATTTGATATTTTTTTAAGGTTTCAATGATCCGTCCCACTTGCTTGTCTAAATAGGTAATCATCGCGGCATAGGTCGCCCGCGGATATTTGGTGGGCACATAGCCACCTTTCATGGACGTGTAAATAGTCTCCGGAAATTTTCCCTGATAGGCTAGTATTTCATCCTCCGGTGCTTGCAAAGAAAGGTGAGGAAGCGGTAGCGGGAGATATAAAAAGAAAGGATTTTTTTGATTCTTTTGGATAAAAGCCAAGGCTTTCTCCATCATTTTGGTGGCTGCATAATCCTTGCCTTTAAACTTTTCGAAATCAATGGAGTCTATGCTGACTTTTTTGTTTTGGTATTCATGGACCAATTGATACGTGTTTCTCAACGTATCCCATTTTCCATTTTCCCACAGGTGTGTCGGATATAAATTATGTGCTTGTTTTTGGTCCAAGAAACCATAGTAATAATCGAAGCCATGTAGGTTGGGATCTCCAGTGGTATTATTCATTCCAAGACCCCATTTGCCCACAAGCGCCGTTTGATAGCCCACGGATTTCATTAATTTGGCAATGGTAAATGTGTTTTCCGGCAAGGGCATTTGGCCACCTTCTTTATCGTCTTTAAATCCTCCCAATTCGTAATTGCCTCGTATGTAGGAATGTCCGGCGTGTTGGCCCGTCATCAACATACACCTTGCCGGTGCACAAACAGGCGCACTGGTATAGTGGTTGGTAAATCGAATACCCTCTTTTGCCATGGCATCTAAAAAAGGCGTTTTGATTTTTTGTTGGCCATAGACGCCCAACTCCCCAAATCCCAAATCATCCGCATAGATGTAAATGACATTTGGTTTTTTTTGAGCCAATAAAGTGACGGATACCAATAATAAATACACTGTAGCAAGAAATAATTTCTTCATGCGTTCACCTTGTTTTATTGGCCTACGGCTCTATTCCCTGTTCCTTTTCTTTGCGTCAAATCATCTCCTAATTCTTCGCGCGCTTTTTCTGCTAATTGCTTTAAATCGGCTACGACCGTTGGGTAAAGCGATTGAACATCATATCGCTCACCTGGATCTCTGCGTAAATCATAAAGCGCTTCGGGGTAGGGGAAATCTTCTCTTCCCTTTCCAGGAAATCCATCTTGCCCTGGCATAAACCCTTCGTAGGTTCTTCCAGGATGCGCAAGGACTAATTTCCACTGGCCCTTTCGGACGGCTTCCAAATTATTTTTTCGAAAATAGTATAAAAATTCTTTGCGGGGTTCGGCTTTTTCCTCATCCTTTAATAGCGAGAATACATTGACTCCGTCGATTTTTTTCACCGGTAGTTTTGAATGAGTAATGGCACAAATAGTAGGTAAAAGATCGATGTTGGACGCTAAGCCATTATTGATTTTTCCTCCTTGAATATGGCCATTCCATTGAGCAATAAAGGGAACTCTATTGCCACCTTCAAACGAGGTACCCTTAGCTTCTCTTAATCCGCTTGTTGACCCAGCATGGTTGCCGAAATTTTGCCAAGGACCATTGTCCGAAGTGAAAATTACTAGTGTATTGTTGTCAATTTTCAAGCGCTTGAGGGTCTTCAAAATCTCACCTACCGACCAGTCCATTTCCATCATCACATCGCCATAAAGTCCTTGTTTGCTTTTTCCTTTAAATGCAGCGGAGGCATTGATGGGAACGTGTGGCATCGGATGAGGCATGTAGACAAAGAAGGGTTTTGCCTTATTTTTTTCAATGAATTTAATGGACTCTTTAGTTAGTATGTTGATCAATTGCGCTTGGTCATCTAAGGTTTTAATGTATCTCTCTGGTTTTGAGCCTCGGATTAAAGGAAGTTCCGGGAATTCCTTTCTTTGATTCGTTGCGTTTCTAGTTCCGTCGTAATGCACGGGCCACATATCGTTTGAATAAGGAATACCTACATATTCATCGAAGCCATGTTGGGTCGGTAAAAATCTCTCTGAATCTCCTAAATGCCATTTGCCAAAAATGCCGGTTGTGTAGCCATTGGCTTTTAAAACTTCGGCAATCGTTTCTTCCTCTTTATTTATTCCGACGGGCGAATTTGGAAAAAGCGCTCCTGAAATTCCGATTCTGTTTGGGTAGCATCCGGTCAATAGACCAGCCCTTGATGCGCTACAAACAGCCTGAGCGGAAAGAAAATTGGTCAATCGAACTCCGTTCTTAGCCATCTGGTCTAAATTGGGTGTTTGATATTGACTTGCTCCGTAGCAACTTAAATCTCCATAGCCCAAATCATCCATTAAGATGACGATGACGTTTGGTTTTTTTTGAGCAAAAATGTGTGTGCTGGCAAAGGCCAAAAAGCTGGCAAGGAGGAGGAATTTTTTCATAGGTTTATGGTTATATTCTGGGGTCAATTAATTTTAAAAATAAACCAAATTAATATTTCTTTGAATAATATTTAATCCATTGAAACAGTGCAAAATATCAATTATTTTTTGATTCAGAAAATAATTGGTAACATTCTAATTAATTACCAGCCAGGATTTTGAGCAGGATTAGGATTCAATAATTTTTCTTTTTTGGTTAAATTTTGTCTAAGCTCAACAGTTAAACGACAGATTTGACAAACGAATGATCAAACAATCCGATCATTACATCCTTATTTCTTGACATAATTTATTTTGCTACTGACCCGGATTACCTCGGCAATTTTAGCAAAAACTATTCTAGGAATGTCAATTTTATAATCCACTAGTTTGATATCAAATTGGCACGTGAGGCTCACTTGGTCTCCCTTAGAAACTATAGTTCCTTTTATTTCAATAGGATTTGTGATTCCATGAATGGTTGCCGTACCCACTGCTGTGACTACATAAGTACCTGGAACTCTTAAATCGACCACCTCTCTGATTTTTCCTTTAAAAGTGACGCTTGGGAATTTATCACTTTCTAAATAATTTTCATTGAAATGTTCTTGCATTAATTTGTTAGGGAAAACGAAACTAGAGACACGCATTTGTACCGCAACTTCGTTGTTATCTGCGTTGATGATACTGCCCACTTGCTTATTTAATGCATCTATATCCTCAAGAGGGGTTTTTGAAAAGAAAGAAACCTCTCCATTCTGTGCCATGTACAACTGCCCATTCGCCTGAAAACCCAAAATAAATAGGCCAATTACTACAATTAAATGTCTCATTTTTTATTTTTTTTATCAGGTTCTAAGCTAAAAGTTCTGGCTAAATTAAACCCATAAAATATGTCGGTATTGGCCCAGGTACCTGTCGTTTGGCTAATGAAATGTTTCTCGATCATTCCTTTGGAATTTGTAAAATGCAATTGGAATACGTGGCCCCCCGTTTCAATATCAAATCCAATTGAAAATGAATCTTGGTATGGATATACAGTTCCAGAGGTTTTCAAAAAGTTCTGGGTATTCACAATATTCTTATAATATTCGGCCGATAAGCTAAGTCGGTTGTTCAATTTATACCTTCCGCCAAAGCCCAATGAATATAGATTATTGTCGAAATAAACGGACTCCACTTTGTTGTTGTATAAGATGGTAGGCATAATCTGTAGGGATAACTTATCGGTAAATTTCCTTGCAATCAGTATTTGGCCCATATACGTTTGTCGCTGTAAATTATTCTCGTACCTCATAACATTCCCTGAAGGCAATATATAGCCAGTCGGCATGGTATTAGTCGCTAAACTCCCATAGACCGTAAGTGTCACAGGCATTTGATTGGATTGCCTCAAAACCTTGTATTTTGTATAAAAATCATAGGTTTTTTCAATGGTGGATCGACCCATTCCCACCAGCCAAACATCACTTAATCCATACTCCAATCCTAATCTAATTTTGGCTTCGTCCAAACCTAGAAAGTTATCCATGAACCCTGAATTTAATGCCCCAAATCGATGCGATATCCAAAAATTTATATGTTTTTTGGCAATGGTTTCCACCGTTTGGCCATTGATAAATCGACTACCCTTGAAGGTGGCTTGGGTATAAGTGATTTTCTTGGCATCCACTTGGTTGAGCATGTTCAATAAATCATCTTGACCCAATAATGGGGATGCAGCTAGCATGCCAAAAAGGAATAAGATTGTAGTTTTCATCTTAAGAAAAAACCCGAAGGCTTGTATTGGTCAAGCTCGTTTTGTAAACAGCAATATCTTTACTGCTAACATTGTTAGTCCTTGTCCCCGTTATACTAAAAGAAGCACCATGAACTGGGCATGAAAATCCTGATCCATTGTACATGACTTGGGCTTGACCCTGATGAGAACAAATTTGCGTGACTGCCGCAAAGCTTGTGGCTGAAACTCGGGCGATGACCACCTGGTTCAAAACAATGTACTTGCCAACCGTATTTAAGGAGCTATATGAGGCATTTGTTAAATCTAAGGTAAAGTCAACGGTGCCTGAAGGCGCCACATCTGATTCATTTTGACAAGAACTTAAGGCACTGGCGCCACAATAAATCGCCATTAATGAAGCACCTTTTAATCCTAATGATTTTAAAAATTCGTTTCTTTTAATCTTATTTTCCATGGAAGGCTATGATGGTACGGTATGTAAAATTAATTAAATTTTAATGTTTTAACGTCTGATTTATATGATTAATATCATCATTTGATACGAATTAGGCATCCCGACACATCAAGTCGACGACACAAAAGCTATTCCCTCTTACCTCATACCTATTACCTCATACCTATTACTTAATACCTAATACCTATTACTTATTACCTCTTAATTATTACCTATTACCTATTACCTCTTACCTCTTACCTAATACCTCTTACCTATTTACTTAATTCGGATTAACCCTAAACACCATTCCAGGATTTTCTACGCCGATGTACATGTACCCATCCGACCCTAATTTTACATTACGTAATCGACCCACATTGAGTAAAATCTTCTCTTGCATAACCACCTTATTGTCTTTGATGACACAACGATTTAGGTAATTGAAACGTAAAGAACCAATCATTAAATTACCCTTCCATGCTGGATATTTGTCTGTGTTCATAAAGATCAAACCTGATGGGGCGATCGAAGGAATAAAATATGAAACAGGTTGCTCCATGCCTTCTTTTTTCGAAATGTTGGTAATCGGCTTTCCATCATAGTTGATTCCGTAGGAGATCACGGGCCAACCGTAATTTCGGCCAGCTTGGATGATGTTAATTTCATCTCCACCGCGTGGGCCATGTTCTGTTTCCCAGATATCTCCCGTCCATGGATTGGTCGTTAGCCCTTGAGGATTTCTTTGTCCATATGAATAAATACTTGGATGGAATTTAGCCGGATCTTTGCCCACAAATGGATTGTCTTTTGGTACCGTTCCATCATCGTGTAGGCGATGAATTTTCCCATTATCAGTATCCGTTTCTTGCGGAAATACCTTTTCCATGCCTCTTTCACCTACGGAGAAAAACATAAACCCTTTCTTGTCAAAGGTGATTCGAGAGCCAAAATGTTGGAATGTTTTAGTATAAGGAAGCGACTCAAAAAGCTCTTGAGACTCCACCCACATATTGTTTTTGATTTTTCCTCGAACAATTCCTGTGGAAGTCAACGTGGTCGAACCATCCATTTTGAATTTAGAGTAGGACATATAGACCCAACCGTTTTCCGCAAATTTAGGATGTAAAGCAATGTCCAAAAGTCCTCCTTGGCCTTTCGCTATAACTTCTGGTGTCCCTGTAATTTCAGTTTTATTTCTTTTTTGATCGACCAAATACAATTTCCCCTTTCGGTCAGAAATCAAATAATCTTTATTTGGCAATTGAGCAAATCCCCATGGACTATCAAAACCTGTGGCAATTGTGTCCAATTTAACGGTGATGCCTTCTGAAACAAAAATATTCGATTTAGGCTTATTTGCAAATTTATATTGCTCTACTCCAGCTAAATTCTCGATGATTAAATCAGTTAATTTATCGATGTCTTTAGGAGATAATATGCCTTTCCAAGTAGGCATTCCCATGTCATTGTATCCATTCGTGATGCTGGCAACTAATTCTGGTTTTGTATTTCCATGTTTCCATTTACGATCCACAAATGCTTCTACTTTTTCACCGTGACACGAGGAGCAATATTGCGTATAAATCTTTTCTGTGGGCTCATCGATAACAGCTTTTTTAGGAGCTGTATTTAATGACATGATGGATAAAGTGGCTGTGGCGATAAGGCCAACAATCATTATTTTTTTGTACATGGTAGGTTTTATTAATTCGAGCGCTAAGCTAAAAATTATTTTTCAATTTTAATAACTTCCTTGGAGGTCAAAGGTTTACAATAATTTTGTATTTTAGCTATTCAATTGAATCTAAAACTATGAAAAAATTAATGGGAATGGTCTTCGGACTAGCTATATCTTTTGCTTCTTTTTCACAAATTCCTTCAGGAACTTGGCAAGTATTGGAACCTTCAAATGCCTCTTTAAAACGACATGAAAGTGGTTTTGTCGAATGTGACGGTCAGTTTTATGCCTTAGGGGGTCGTGGAAAAAAGGCCATTGAAGCCTATAATCCTAAGACAAATACCTGGGAGAATTTGGGTGATACGCCCATCGAATTCCACCATTTTCAGGCCTTAAGTTTCCAACATGAAATTTATGTTATTTGTGCCTTTACGGGTGGATATCCGCATGAAAAGCCCATTGAAAACATGTTGATTTTTAATCCCAAAACAAAAACTTGGCGCGACGGCGCCAAGATTCCTTCGGACAGATTAAGAGGTTCAGCAGGAATTTTTGCCTACAAGAATAAAATTTATGCAGTTTGTGGAATCAAGGATGGACATTACGACGGACATGTGAGTTGGTTCGATGTATTTGATCCGAAAACTAATACATGGTCCCAATTGCCTGATGCACCTAGAGCCAGAGATCATGTCCAAGCTGCTATGTTGGGCGATAAATTGTACATGGTGGGTGGGCGTAATTCCCATGCAGCTATTGGAAAAGTGTTGGATAAAACAATTTCTGAGGTAGATGTATATGATTTCAAAACGGGTGCTTGGACTACTTTGCCTAATGGCCTTCCTACCCTCAGGGCTGGAACATGTACCTTGACTAAATATCCATATGTAATAGTCTTGCAGGGAGAAAGTACCAAACAAGTTCCTGCACACTCGGAGGTAGAGGCGCTCGATGTGAGAACCAATGAGTGGGTAAAATTCCCTTCTTTGTTGCAAGGCCGACATGGCACTTCGACCATTTTATACAAAAATAAAATGTACATCATGGCGGGAAGCGCAAACCGTGGTGGAGGTCCTGAACTGAACACGATGGAATATCTACAATGGTAACGTAAAAAAATTTCCATTTAGGGAGTACCAAAACTAATTATTGCCCTCTCTAAATTAAACACGATGGAATTTCTACAATGGTAATTTTTAAAGAAAAAATTTAATCGTATATTTCGTTTTAAAATCCGAAAGGATCCCTAAACTTCATTATGAAAATATTTAAAATCATCATTCCTGTAATCCTAGCGGCTATTTGCATGTATGCTGCTTGGAGCTGTTCCGATGCACAGGGTTCGGACACATCCATGCCAGATGTGGTTGATTATAACTTTCACATTCGTCCTATTCTTTCTGATCGATGTTTCAAGTGTCATGGACCGGATGCTAATAAACGACAAGCGAATTTGCGTTTAGATACCAAGGAGGGCGCTTATGCGGCGTTTAAAGATAATGCAAAAGCACATGCAATTGTGCCCGGAGATCCCTCCCAATCAGATGCTTTTCAGCGTTTAATTACGAAAGATACTTCGCTACGAATGCCTAGCATGAAATCCAATTTGGTTTTAACCCAGCATGAGATTGATTTAATTGAGAAGTGGATTGAGCAAGGAGCTGTATATAAGCCACATTGGTCTTTTATGAAACCCGTAAAGCTTGAATTGCCAGAGGCAGATGAGGCGTGGGTGCGAAACGACATTGATTATTACGTGTATGCCAAAATGAAGGAAAAGGGTTTGAGTCCTTCCAAACTAACGGATAAGGAGCGCCTTTTAAAAAGGGTTAGCCTTGACTTGACAGGATTACCGCCTACGCTTGAAATGCAGGATCGTTTTTTAAATGACACGGATCCCAAAGCGTATGAGAAAATTGTGAATGAGTTGTTGGCCAACAAGCATTTCGGGGAGAAAATGGCTGCGCCGTGGTTAGACGTAGCCCGTTATGCGGACTCGCATGGATATCAAGATGATGGTTTGCGGACAATGTGGCCTTGGCGCGATTGGGTTATACACGCGTTTAATTCAAATTATTCGTACAAGAAATTTGTGACTTGGCAGTTGGCCGGCGATTTAATTCCGGGGGCCAACAAAGAAATGTTATTGGCCACGGGGTTCAACCGAAACCATAAGATTACTCAGGAAGGTGGAGTGATAGACGAGGAGTATCGCGTGGAGTACATCAATGATCGGACGAGTACTTTTGGAAAATCATTTTTGGCATTAACTTTTGAATGTTCTAAGTGCCATGATCATAAGTACGATCCGATCTCGCAGAAAGACTATTATAGTACGTATGCATTTTTTAACCAGGTGCCTGAAAAAGGGTTATTTGGTACCATTGATGCTTCTTTTGCTGATCCACCGAACATGCGAATTACCTCAAAAGACGTCAATAGTTTGTTGAAATTCATTAACAAGCGGGATACATTTGCGGTTGATGTGATGGTGATGAAGGATTCTTCAAATATGCGCAAAACACATATATTAAGTCGGGGTAATTACGATATGCCTACGTTCGAAGTGGGAGTGGGTATTCCAAAAAGTATTCTGCCCTATTCGACGGCTAAGTATGGCTCAAACAGGTTAGGTTTGGTGCGTTGGATGTTTGACGATGCGAATCCTTTAACATCGCGTGTGTTTGTGAATCGGATTTGGGCACAGTTTTTTGGTCGGGGAATTGTAAAAACCTTAGGTGATTTTGGGATGCAAGGCGAGTTACCTACGCATCCAGAATTATTGGATTGGTTGGCCGTCGATTTCAAAGCACATCACTGGAATATGAAGCGTTTGGTTAAGCAAATTGTGATGTCGGCTACCTACCAACAATCTTCTGATGTTCCTTCTGCCGCCTCGAAGTCAGATCCAGAAAACATCTATTTATCGCATTCTCCGCGTCTAAGATTACCTGCTGAGAATGTGCGGGATCATGTCTTGGCATCGGCAGATATTTTAAATCCTGAAATTGGCGGACCTAGTGTTAAGCCTTATCAGCCAAAGGGTTTATGGGAAATGGCTACTTCTGGTCGTGGATCATTAATGACGTATATTCAAGATCATAATCAAGATTTGTATCGCAGAGGCATGTACGTTTTTATCAAAAGAACGGTTCCTCCTCCGTCTATGTTGATTTTTGATGCCAGTAATCGGGATCAGTGTGAGGTGCAAAGGGGTAGGACGAATACACCTTTACAGGCTTTGGTTATGATGAATGATCCACATGTGATGGAGAGTTCGAGGGTTTTAGCGAGTCATTTATCGGCAGAAAAGGGAAGTTTAGATGTGGTTTTATCAAAGGCTTTTAGGAAAATTATTTGCAGAAAGCCAAGTGAAAAAGAGTTGATTATTTTAAAGCGCTATTTTGAAAATGAGCAGGCATCCTTTAAAAAGGAGCCTAATAAAATTGAAAAATTATTAAAGATTGGAGAATATAAAAAAGATCCGGGAGCGATACGTTTTTATACGGCGGCATTGATGCAGACGATCCAATTAATTTATAATATGGAGGAGGCTTTAATACGAGTTTAATATCAAAACGATGGAAAATGAATTTTTAAATAGTAGGTTAAATGTTACGAGGAGACACTTTTTCGGGCAGGCAGCTGCAGGAATTGGTGGTTTAGCCTTGGGTTCGTTGTTGGTCCCTGACTTATGGAAAGGTGATTCTGCGGCGAATGCGATGCCTTTGGGAATGGCTCATTTTGCGCCCAAAGCTAAGCGAATTATCTATTTATGTCAAAATGGCGCCCCGTCACAGTTGGAGAGTTTCGATTACAAACCCACCTTAATCGCTCGTTCTGGCGAGGATTTACCGGCGTCTATTCGAGGTAACCAGCGATTAACTGGCATGACGGCAAGCCAAGATAAGTTCCCGTTGATGGGCTCGTTTTACGGCTTCAAGCAATATGGACAATCTGGGGCCTGGATTAGCGATATCTTTCCTAATATAGCCAACATCGCGGATGATCTTTGTATCATTCGAACGATGAATACGGATGCGATTAATCATGATCCTGCATTGACTTTTTTACAAACAGGTGCACAGGTGGGAAATAGGCCAAGTATGGGTGCTTGGATGTCGTATGGTTTAGGTAGTGAGAATAAAAACTTACCTTCATTTTGTGTGTTATTGTCGAGAGGTAGAGGGAATGGGCAGGGGGTATATTCCAAATTATGGACCAACGGGTTTTTAGATTCCTTGCATCAAGGAGTTGTTTTTAGTAGTTCTGATGACCCTATTTTGTATTTGAATGATTCGGATGGAATTGACAAAAATGCACGTAGGAGGATGTTGGATGAATTAGCGGAGTTGAATCATTTGGGATTTGATGAGAATAAGGATCCTGAGGTGGAGGCAAAAGTCCAACAATATGAAATGGCGTATCGTATGCAAACGGCTGTTCCTGAGTTGACCGATTTATCTAAGGAACCTGATCATATTATTAAAATGTATGGCCCTGATTGTTTAGTTCCGGGAACCTATGCGGCTAATGCTTTATTGGCCAGGAAGTTGTCTGAATCAGGTGTTCGTTTTGTACAATTGTATCATCAAGGATGGGATACTCATGGAAATTTGCCAAAAGAAATGGCTATGCAGGCGCAAGATGTGGATCGTTCGTCGGCCGCATTAATTACAGATTTAAAGCAAAGAGGCTTATTGGATGAGACTTTAGTTATTTGGGGAGGTGAATTTGGCCGAACCAATTATTGCCAAGGAACCTATACGGTCGAAAATTATGGTCGAGATCATCATCCTCGTGCCTACAGTATTTTTATGGCTGGTGGAGGCGTAAAGCCGGGAATAGTTTATGGTGAAACGGATGAATTTGGGTATAATGTGGTAAAAGACCCAGTACATATTCATGATTTCCATGCAACGGTTCAGCATTTAATGGGACTTAATCATGAGCAAATGACGTATAAGCATTTGGGCAGAAGGTATCGCTTGACTGATATTGCCGGTAATGTTCTTCCTGGCTTGTTGGCCTAATTTTATAACGATGAATAAATTTTTTAGAATTAGTACAAGCCTCCTTATTTTCTTACAGGGTTTGATTTTAGTGCTTGTTTTATTTACAGATAAAATCCATATTCCTTTGGCTTTTTTGGGTCGTTTGCATCCTTTAGTCTTACATCTTCCTATTGGCTTTGGTGTTTTTTTAGTGCTGATTTTTGTACTTAAAAAGTGGATTGACGCGCAAGCTTTTCAGGAAATTTTCAGATTTCTATTGTATTTGACTTCTATTTTTTCTGCCATTACAGCGATTTTCGGCATGTTTTTATCTTCGGAGGGGGGATATGATTTGGAGCAAATCACCTTTCATCAGTGGGCTGGCTTGGGGGTCAATTGGCTTTATGTCTTACTAATTATTGCTTATGAAAAAGGTTATTTAGAAGGTAGAAATTTATTTTATGGTGTGACGGTTGGTTTAGCTAGTTTTTTCTTGGCCGGTCATGGAGGTGCGAATTTGACTCATGGAGAGGATTATTTATGGGCGAAAGGTGATGGGGAAGCTGTTGTATTGACTGAAGAATCCGTTGTGTTTGAGGCGGTAATCCAACCTATTTTCAAGCAAAAGTGTGAGGTATGCCATAATGATCAAAAGACCAAAGGTGCCTTGAACATGAGTTCGATTGCTAAATTATTAAAGGGTGGAAAAAATGGAGCTATTTGGAAGGCGGGTGATCCATTAAATAGTCATTTTATTCAAAGGGCTAAATTACCCATCGATAACAAAAAGCATATGCCTCCAAAAGGCAAGGCTCAATTGAGCCCCGATGAAGTATTATTATTAACTGCCTGGGTCCAAGAGGGCGCTTCGGTGTCTAAAAAGCTAGGGGCTTTTGGGGCAAATTCCAAGCTTATTTCGTTAGCCAAAAAATTGCAAAATACGGCGCAGGCGTTATTGATTCCAGTTAAGGAGTATGATTTCTCAGCGGCTTCAGAGTCTAATTTAGCTGCGGCTAATACTCCTTTTTGTTCTGTTTATCCTTTGTCTAGTGACGCTCCGGCCTTGCAGGCAGACTTTTACGTGAGTAAAAAATATGACCGAAAGACCTTAGAAAATTTATCTAAGGTATCTGATCAGTTGGTCGGCTTGAATCTCGCAAAAATGCCATTGAAAGATGATGAAATTAGTTTAATTACTAAATTCCCTAATTTAGAAAAGTTGATTTTGAACTTTACTGAAATTACTGGAAAGACCTTGGGGGAATTATCGGCTTGCAAGCATTTGACGTCATTAGCTGTATCAGGTACGAAAGTAAACAAGGAGGTTTTGGTGAATCTTTTAGGGAAAATACCAAGCTTAAAAGAAGTGTTTGTTTGGAATACGGGAGTTGGCCTAGACCAAGTAGCTGGCATACAAGCGCAGTTTCCAAAGGTTAAAATCCAAGCAGGTTATGTGCCTAAGGATGAGCAATTACAGATTAATCCGCCGATTTTAGTGACTGAGAATTTTATATTAAAGCCCAACGAGGATTTTGTTTTTAAGCATACCTTAAAGGATGTGACTTTTCATTATACCTTAAATGATTCTACTCCAGATAGTTTAGGAGCTTTAGTGTCTCGAGGCCCACTGAAAATAGAAAAATATTCGAAGGTTAAGGTGATGGCTACGAAACCAGGTTGGTTGGCCAGCCGTGTCTTGGAATACAAAGTTTATAAATCAGCCTTTATTCCAGATTCGATTTATTTACTTAGTAAGCCTGATCTTAAATATCCAGCTAAGGGGGGATATAGTTTAAAGGATTTTGTTCAAGGTTTCAGGGAGACGGGTCGGCGCAGTGAATTGCCTGATTATACTTGGTTAGGATTTTTTAACAGCGATTTAGAAGCCTTATTTGAATTTAAAAAACCTATTTCACCTAAGGGGATTACTTTTTCATATTTGAGAAAAACGGATTCGGATGTGTTTCCACCGGTAAGTATTGAGGTATTGGCGGGCAATAGCCCTAACGCATTAACCCGCGTGGCGCTCGTGAAACCCGAGAAACCAGAAAAGCGAAATGGCTATACGCAAATGGGGCAGGATATACCTCTTAAACCAGGCACTTATAAATATTATAAAATAAAAGCGCTATCACTTAGACGTTTGCCTAAATATCTACTTAAAGATGATAAGAAGGAGAAAGTCGTTAATGAGGGAAAGCCTGCTTGGCTCCGTGTGGATGAAATATTATTTTATTAATTGAGGAAAATCAACAAATTATATATGAAAAGATTTGTAAAATTTCGGGCGATCGCTTGTCTCTTGGTATTAGCATGCTCACCTTTTTTTATTGCTTTTGGGCAAAAGAAAAAAGCGGTAGACCCTGTCGAGCAAATGAAAACGAAGGTTTTAAGCCTTGTTCAGGCCAAGGAAAAAAATGTCCAAGAGATGGTGGACATGGTTTTTAGTTTTGGTGAATTGGGGTTTCAGGAATTTGAAACTTCAAAATACCTCACTAGCATTTTGGAGAAAAATGGCTTTAAAGTCGAAAAAGGAGTTTCGGGAATTCCGACGGCTTGGATGGCCACATGGGGTTCAGGTTCTCCTGTTATAGCGTTGGGTTCTGATATTGATTGTATTCCTAAAGCTTCTCAAAAGCCTGGCGTAGCTTTTCGAGCACCAATGATAGACGGAGCGCCGGGACATGGTGAGGGGCATAATTCAGGCCAGGCCGTGATTATTTATGCGGCCATTGCAGCCAAACAAATCATGGAAGAAAATAATATTTAAGGCACTTTGGTGATATGGCCAGGGGTAGCTGAGGAATTAGTTGCCAGCAAAGCGTGGTACATTCGGGATGGTTTTTTCAAGAAAGTGGATGCCTGTATTTTTACCCATGTGGGTAGTGACTTTTCGTCTAATTATGGCGATAATGGAATGAATGGATTAGTTAGTGTTCAGTTTGATTTTGAAGGAGATGCGGCCCATGCGGCTGGTGCTCCTTGGCGTGGAAAATCGGCGCTGGATGCTGTAGAATTAATGGATATTGGTTGGAACTTCAAACGAGAACACCTTAAACCTACGCAAAGATCTCATTATGTAATTCCTGATGGCGGGGACCAACCGAATGTTGTTCCATCCAAAGCGAATGTTTGGTACTTTTTTAGAGAGCGGACGTATGAAGACATAATGAAAAACTTCAAATCAGGGATAAAAATTGCCGAAGGAGCTGCGATGATGACGGATACCAAAATGTCGTATAAACTTTTAGGTACCGCGTGGCCGGGTCATTTCAATAAGCCCATTGCCGAGGCGATGTATAAAAACATTCAGCGGGTGGGAATGCCAAAATGGTCGGAGGATGATGAAACCTTGGCCTTAGCTGTTCAGAAATTATTAGAAGCCCCAGCCAAAGATAATTATGGCAAGCCAATCAATGGCATGAAGAAAACAATTGATACCTTAAAAGGATCCGTTGAGTTTTCATGGGGTGGTGGATCGGATGATATCGCTGATATTTCCTGGAATGTGCCCACCATAGTTCTTCGGTATCCCGCTAATATTCATGGGACCAAAGGGCACCATTGGGGTGATGCAATCGCAATGGCAACGCCCATTGCACATAAAGGAACTCTAGCCGGCGCGAAAGTGACCGCTTTAACTTTGATCGATATGCTGTACAATAAAAAAATCATTGAGGATGCGAAGACTTATTTTACCCAAGTGCAAACGAAGGATCAAAAATACATTCCATTTATCTCGGAGAAAGATCCTGCGCCCATTCATCTGAACAAAGAAATCATGGATCAATTCCGGGATCGCATGAAACCTCTTTATTATGATCCGACTAAATATGGAACCTATTTAGAGCAATTGGGCATTAAATATCCAACGCTATCAAAATAATACTTTTGTTGAGGTTGACACTTTATAGAAAAGCGAATATTTAAAATAAAAACCTCGGTTAAACCCTAAAAAATATAGGGTTTAACTTGGGCTAAAAATTCCGGAACGATTATATTAGGGTCGTCCTTTCTAAGCGTTTCAATGGGGATATATCCTCGGTAATTAGATTCTTTGATGATCTCAAAGGTCTTTTTCAGGTCGATGGGAATTTCAGTTTTGCCTGAAAAAACGGTCTCCTTTAATTGCCAGTTGATCGCATAAGGAATCGCTTTTTTAATTTCTGCATACACTTCCTTTTCGCGAAAACTTCCTACATCTAAAATGAGCCCACACCATGGGCTGTTGACCCGCTGAATAATATCAATCACTTGGTCAGCCGTTTTTATAAAATCATGATGATTTTGAATGCCGATGATCACCCCTTTTTTTGCCGCGTATTCGGTACATTCTTTGAGCGAGTCGACTACCCAGTTGGAAATTTGTTGCCATGAATATCCAGGTAATTCACTTTTCCCAGCGAATACTCGGAGCACCGGCGCCCCTAATTTTGCGGTGGCATCTACCCAGTTTTTGACCAATTGGATTTCTCGGTCTCTAGCTGATTTATCTGCAAAAACAAAGTCATTCTTACAACCTGTCCCACTTAATTCTAGGCCAATTTGATGGCATTTTCTTTTTAACTTAAACAA
>CAMARL010000022.1 GCA_945860325.1 Spirosoma fluviale
TGATCCGTCCCAAAATAAGATAACTGCAAAAAGAAACCTCCAATAATTCCAGACCAAATATTATACCGATTATTTAAATCGAACTTCCAATCGATCAAATTGATCTTACCCATTTTTCCCGCAATATGTAAGGATTCTTTTAAGCCAACTTCCTCAGGTAGTTTGTAAATAATCAGGACTCCTGCCATGACCATGCCTGCTAATACGACCGACATTTGCAGCATTTGCGTATAAGATATGGCCTTAGATCCGCCAAGAATGCAATAGGTAGTCACGATGGCCGCTGTAATGGCATTGGTCCAGGTTAAGTCCCAGCCTAATAAAGTGGATAAAATAATGGAAGGAGCAGCGATCGTTACTCCCGTCGACAAAGCCCTTGGGATTAAAAACAATAAACTCGTTAAGACTCGCGTTTTTGAATCAAATCTTTTTTCTAAAAATTGATACGCGGTATAAACTTTTAATTGGTAATAATGCGGAATGAAGGTAACTGACAAGATAATCATGGCGATGGGTAAGCCCAAGTAAAATTGGACAAAGCGCATGCCATCGGTGTAGGCTTGGCCCGGAGCTGATAAGAAGGTGATTGCCGAAGCCTGAGTGGCCATGACCGACAACAATATGTGGTACCAAGGTAATTCTCGGTCGGCGAGTAAATAGCCTTTTAGCGATTGTTTGGCTTGTTTTCCTTGCCAACTCCCATAAGCGACAATTCCGCCAATGGTTAAAATCAAAACGATCCAATCTAAATATTCCATGTTTTATTGAAATTGATTGGATATAATGATGAATATAACAATCACCGAAATGAGAAATACAATTAGGCCAATGTACCATTTACCCCAACGAGGATTTATTTCTTCAGATTCCATTATGGAGTGGTTTTGTTAGTCAAATTTAATTCGGATTTTTCTTTATTCATAAATATATCAATCATTTTGGAATAGTTATTTTTGCTAATTACCTTTGCACTCCAAATTACGCGGGCGTGGTGGAATTGGTAGACATACCAGACTTAGGATCTGGCGCCGCGAGGCATGGGGGTTCGAGTCCCTTCGCCCGTACCAATGGCAGGCCCTCAACACTCTTAAGGTTTTGGGGGCTTTTTTAATAGAAATTTAAAATATAATCATATGAATATTTCACTCAACCACGCAAATGATTTACAAGGTCGTTTGTCAGTTGTTTTATCAGAGGCCGATTATCAAGAAAAAGTTGATGCCAAATTAAAGGATTATCGCAAGAAGGCGAGCATAAAGGGATTTCGTCCTGGCATGGTGCCGACTGCATTAGTCAAAAAATTATATGGGCAATCCGTTCTTGTCGAGGAAATCAATCATTTATTAGGTCATACAGTAAGTGATTATATCAAAGAAAATAAATTGAATTTAGTTGGCGAGCCACTTCCTGCGATTGAGGAAACGGATTCCATCGATTGGGAAAAAGATACGGAATTCACCTTTCATTATGATTTAGGATTCCATGGTGATTTCACCGTTGATTTGTCGAAAATCAAATCACTTACCTCTTACGAAATCAAAGCTGAGAAAAAGGAAATAGAAGAGACGATTGAAAATCTTAAAAAGCAATTTGGAGAGCAAACACATCCAGATACGGTAGAAGATCGTGATTTAGTTTTTGGAACCTTTACGCAAGGGGATTGGGTGGAGAAGTCAGCTATTCCATTGCACGCAATTAAGGATAAGTCTAAGAAAATATTTTTGGGTGCCAAAAAAGACGATAGTTTGAAATTTGACATCGATAAGGTGTTTGTGGATGATAAATCATTGGCATTGGCTACAGGCAAAAAGGAAGATGAAGTTTCTGATTTAAAAGGAGAAGTTACTTATGTGGTGGAAGATATTACTCGCCAAATTCCTTCAGAATTAAATGTGAAATTTTTTGATAAAGTGTTAGGCGCTGGAAAGGCCACAGATGAAAAAACTTTTAGAGAAGAGTTAGTTAAAATTGTGGATGAAAATTATAAGCGTGAAGCTAATTATTTATTGAAAATAGATGCAGAGAAGGCTTTGTTGGATCAAATAAAAATAGATCTTCCAGATGCATTTTTAAAGACCTGGCTTATTCGTATCAATGAGGGTAAATTTACGGCTAATGATATCGAGAAAGATTTTGACAATGTGAAAAAGGACATTCGCTGGAATTTAATTAAGAATAGCGTAGCGGATAAATTTGAAGTCAAAGTAGAATATGCGGAGGTTGTAGAAAAAGCTAAAGATATGGTGCGTCAGCAATTTGGTGGTTATTTATCATCAGATCAGCCAGGCATCGAAGAAATGATTGAAAAAATTGCGATGGGCTATTTAAGTGATAAGTCTAAATCAGATAATTTCATGAACCTATACAATCAAGCATTTGCCGATAAGGTGTCCAATGCGATTGTAGAGAATATTTCTTTCAAAACTAGTAAAATAGATGTGGATAAATTTAAAGCAATAGCTGCCGCACTATAAGTTTTAAAAAGTTTTTTTAGGAAGCCCCGTTTTTGCGGGGTTTTCTGTGAACTAACATAATGGTTTTTCGGTTAAGTGCATATCAATTTTTAACTCGAAAAATTGTAAATTTGAATCTTAAATAAAAATATCATGATTCCTAAGGATTTATCTGGAGAAGAGTTTCGTAAGTATGCCGTACATCATAGAGGTTTAAATGGCCTTGCTGTTGATCAATACATGAATAATATTGGCGATCGCCCTATTCATCAAATTGAAGACATGACCCAGTACATCATTGAGGAGCGCCCCATGCGCTTTGCTCAAATTGATGTTTTCTCTAGGTTAATTATGGATCGTATTATATTTATGGGTGTGCCTGTGGATGACTATATGGCCAATATCATTGTGGCGCAATTGCTTTTTATGGAATCTACGGATGCCAAAAAGGACATCGTTATGTACATCAATAGCCCAGGAGGTTCCGTTTATGCAGGTTTAGGTATTTATGATACCATGAATTACATACGTCCAGATGTATCTACCGTTTGTACTTCATTGGCTGCTTCGATGGGTGCCGTACTTTTAGCGGGTGGAGCTGCCGGAAAACGTTCGGCTTTGGAACATGCTAGAATTATGATTCACCAACCATCCGGTGGTGCGCAAGGACAGTCTCGTGACATCGAAATTACAGCTAGGGAAATTGTCAAGATACGTCAAGAATTATATGAAATTCTAGCTAAACATTCAGGTAAATCATTTGAAGAAATTGAAAAAGATTCTGATCGAGATTATTGGATGAAATCAGAAGAAGCTAAAGCATACGGATTGATTGATGAGATTTTAACTAGGACTGTCTAATTCATGGCAACTAAAAAAATTAATTGCTCTTTTTGTGGTCGTTCCAAAAATGAAGTGGGCATGTTATTGTCCGGAATAGAAGGTCATATTTGCAACAATTGCTTACAACAAGGATACGAAGTTTTTAAAGAGGAATTAGGGTCAGAAGGGAAGGAAAAGACGTCTGATAAAAAGTTTGAATTAGTAAAACCCAAAGACTTAAAAGCTTATTTAGATGAGTATGTGATCGGGCAAGATGAAGCAAAAAAACATCTTTCTGTGGCCGTATACAATCATTATAAACGTTTGATGCAACCAGCGTCAAATGACGAAGTGAAGATTGAGAAGTCAAATATATTGATGGTAGGGGAGACCGGTACGGGAAAAACATATTTGGCCAGAACATTAGCCCAACGGCTTCAAGTGCCATTTTGTATTGCTGATGCTACCGTTATCACGGAGGCTGGATATGTAGGTGAGGATGTGGAAACTATTTTAACTAGGCTTTTACAGGCAGCTAATTATGATGTAGCTAAAGCGGAATGTGGCATAGTATTCATCGACGAGATTGATAAAATTGCTAGAAAATCTGATAATCCCTCAATTACTCGAGATGTTTCTGGCGAGGGAGTCCAACAAGCTTTATTGAAATTATTGGAAGGTTCCATCGTAAATGTTCCACCTCAGGGGGGGCGTAAGCATCCGGATCAAAAAATGATTGCAGTTAATACGGAAAATATCCTATTTATTTGTGGGGGTGCTTTTGATGGAATTGGAAGACATATTGCCAAAAGGTTGAATGCTCGACCTATTGGTTTCTCAGGGGATGATACTTTTCATAAGTCTTTTGAACAAGATCAAATCATGAAATATGTTTCAGCTCAAGATTTAAAATCATTTGGTTTGATTCCTGAATTATTAGGCCGACTTCCTGTGATTACTTATTTGAATCCTTTAGATAGTGTAGCCTTATTGTCTATATTAACTGAACCCAAAAATGCTCTTGTTAAACAGTATAGCAAGCTTTTTGATATGGAGGGCGTTAAATTAAGCTTTACTAAAGAGGCTTTGAGCTATTTAGTGGAACAGGCGATGCAATTTAAATTAGGAGCAAGAGGTTTAAGATCGATTATGGAAGCGATTATGAATGATGCGATGTATGAAATTCCATCTCAAGAAAATTTAAAGGATTTCAAGGTCGACTTAACGTATGCTAAAACTAAGTTTGAACGTACTGTTTTTCATCAAATTGATCATGTCGCTTAAATTTAAATTTTTAATCATTCCCTTTTTAATTTTTCTGAGTGTGAGCTCTTGCTCAAGCCAACACGTAGGTCATTAGGGGCAATATGAAGCTCCCAGCGCTTGTTTTGAGGCCATTAATGCTTTTATTTAATTATGTCGAAAAAAATAGTCATCGCATTAGACGGATTTTCTTCTTGTGGAAAAAGCACAACGGCTCGTCACGTAGCCGCTGTTTTGCATTATGCTTTTGTTGATTCTGGTGCTATGTATCGTGCGGTGGCCTTGTATTTTCATCGCAATGACATTTCTTTATTGGATATGAACCAAGTGGCCAATGCGCTACAAGAAATTGAAATAACTTTTGTTTTTAATCCTGCTAAACAATCTTCTGATACGTATTTAAATGGCGAAAATGTCGAGAGCGAAATAAGAATGATGTTTATTTCTGATATGGTTAGCCAAGTAAGTGCCCTGCCGATTGTTCGACATGCGATGGTGGCACTCCAACAAAAAATGGGGGAGAAAAAAGGGATTGTGATGGATGGCCGTGATATAGGTACCGTTGTTTTTCCAAAAGCGGAATTGAAAATATTTATGACTGCTGAACCTCATATACGTGCTCAAAGACGTAAGTTAGAGCTTTTGCAAAAAGGGGAAGATTTACCATTGGAAGAAATTGTTGAAAATTTGCGTAAGCGTGATGAAATAGATTCGAATCGAAGTGAAGGCCCTTTAAAACGCGCTTTTGACGCGATTGATCTTGATACTTCTTTTAGGAGTATGGATGAACAAGTAGAGTTTGTTTTAGAACAAGTACGAAGAGTCCAACGTGAAATCAAATAAATTTATTTTGATTGTGGGCCATGGTTTGGCAGGGACAATATTGGCTCATCATGTACATCAACAAAATATTGAATTCCAGATCTGGGATTCTAGTTTTACGCATTTTACATCTTCAAATGCCGCAGGTGGTATTTTCAATCCGATTACAGGTCGAAAGCTAGAAACTACCTGGTTAGCTGATGAAATCTTTACGTACTTATTTCCCTATTATCAGGCGCTTGAAAAAAAACTAAATGCCTCCTTCTTTTTCCCGATGCCATTATTTCGGCCCTTTGCCAATTCAGAAATGGCTGATTGGTTGAACGCTCGGCGAGCCGATATCGACAATGAATTTTTGGATTGGAAATCAGAGGGGGTGTGGGTGAATAAATCTGGCTGGGTGGATGTGCCCCATTTATTACGTTCGTCTCAATTCTTTTTTAAGGAGATGGGTGTGTTTTTTGACAAGGAGTTTGTTGCCGGTCAATCAGATATTTCTACTTTTTCTCATGTCATCTTTTGTGAGGGATTTCATGGAATGAAAAATCCATTGTGGTCATGTTTGAATTTTTTACCGGCTAAGGGAGAATTACTTAAAATTAAAACGGTTCAAGCAGATCCATCTTTCATCTTAAATAAAAATGGATTTTTGTTGCCAATTGGACAGGATTCATTTAAAGTAGGTGCAACTTATCGTTGGGATGAATTTGGATTTGAGCCTACGGTTTCTGCCCATGAGGAACTCAAAGATAAGTTGGCCCAATTCAAAGTAAACGAGTACCTTGAAATAGAAAAAATGGTAGGTATTAGACCAGCCACTCAAGATCGAAGGCCTTTTGTCGGCATGCATCCGGTAAAACCGGTCGGTATTTTTAATGGATTTGGCTCTAAAGGCGTTTCTTTAATTCCTTATTTTGCCAATGCATTTGTGAGAGAACTTCAAGGAAAAAAAATGGTTCATCCTGATGCATCAATTCGGCGATTTAATCATTTATTTTCCATTTAAATCGTTAAATTTGATTTTCTGATTTTCCCTCAATGCGTCTTATATTTAAATACATATTGGTTTTATTGTTGGCGAACTTTTGCACAAGTTTAATTGCGCAAGATTTTTATCCATCCCAAAGACCATTTGACAAGACTCGAATTCAATACCAAAAGTTTGTATGGCATTTTTTTTCAAGTCAAAATTTCGAAGTGTATTATTTTGGGAAAAATGAAAATTTAGCCAAAACGACTATTCAATTTGCAGAAAGTGATTTTCTGAAAATCACACAATTACTTAGTTATACTCCTTTTCAGAAAACTAAAATATTTGTTTATCCGTCTCAATCTGAACTTTTGCAGTCAAATAGTGGAATCAGTTTAGACAATCCGGATGAAGTGGAGAATGAAAATTTATCCAAATTCAGATTTGAAATTTCTTTTAGTGAGGATTTTACGAACTTCCGAAAAAACTTAATTAAAGAAATTTCTAAAGTATATGTGCATGACATGCTTTATGGAGGTAGCATTAAAGATGTTTTGCAAAATTCATTGTTGCTAAGTCTTCCTGAATGGTATTTATCCGGTATTTCAGCTTACGTTGCTTTTGGTGATTCGCCTGAGATGAATCAATATATGTATCAAGTTGTTTCATCGAATAAAGTAAGAAAACCTTCCTTGGCAAGAGGTAAGGAAGCTGAATTATTAGGGCAATCCATATGGAATTATATTGCTAAAACGTATGGCAAGCAGCCTGTTGGCAATATTTTGAATTTAACGCGCATCATTCGCAATGATCAATCTAGTATTTCGAGTACATTACGTAAGCCATTTGCTAAGTTTTTGAAGGAATGGTATGAATTTTATTTGTCTGAATCTAAGCAGTATGAGGTCAATACGGTCGCGACTCAGGGCATAACTGAATTAATTCAAAAAGAATTGAATCGTGGAGAAGTGTTGCGCGATTTCAAAGTTAGTTCCGATGGTAATTGGTTGGCTTATGTGATCGATGAAGCGGGTAAATTTCAAATTCAACTTATGAATTTGAGGACTAAGAAGACTAATGAAGTATTTAAAACTGGGTTAAAGGATCCCTTGCGAATTTCAAATGGGAAAGGACCTCTTGTTTTTTGGTCAAAGACGAATAGCCTTTCTGTTTTATATCAGAATGAAGGTAAATCATGGTTACAAACTTTTGCGCCATTGACAGATAAAAGAAATTCCATTCGCATGGAAGCTAAAAAGAGTCTGGGCGATTGGCAATTTTTAGATTTTGAATTGTCCAGTAATGCGCAAAGAATGTTGGTTCGTACGCTACGAAATGGGCAAGTGGATGTGGGCATTTATGATTTAAAACGAAATCGTTTTTCTCCCATTACTCAAGATATTTATGATGAATCGGAGGCGCATTGGGTCGGTACTACCGGGGATGTATATTATGTTTCCGATCGTTATGATGATACTTTACAAACTAATTTGGCTAAAGATGGGATCAAATCTTTGTACCGTTGGCGAGCTGATGAGCCTTCAAAAGTACAAAGAGTCTTCTCGCATAAAGGAGATTATTTTAATCTGAGGGCTGTTTCTGATAGTTTAATCTATCTATTGGTGAAGCAATATTCTGGAAACGAATTGGTTTCCTATCACATCAATACGGATAAATTTTCTTTCAATCCCATTCGTACGGGTACTTGGGATAGTTTTGATTGGGTAAAGGATAAAATTGTTTTTAAAAGTCGGGACAATTTGACGGATAAATTACAGTATATGCCAACGGACGTGATTTTTAATCTTCAGACGAGCCAATGGATTCCTACGTTAGATAGCAATCAAAATTCGGACTTGACTTTTCAAGACTCGGTAGCGGATAGTACGTTAAATCAAAATTTAACCGCTCGTGATAAGCGAAATGCCGAATTGAAAAAAGCGCGTTTAGAACGACAGGCAAGCTTAAGGCTTCGGAAGGAACCGGGAAAATTAACGGGGCCAATTGAATATCAAAACTCTTTTGTCGTTAATAATTCGGAAGGAAATTTTAAAGTTGATCCGGTGAGGGGATTAGGCTATTCTTTCGAGGTTAAGATGAATGATTTACTAGAAAATCATTTAGTTCGAACAGGGATATTTGTTACTTCAAATTTAAAAAATACGGATTTATGGGCTGAGTATGCTTATTTGGCTAAAAAAATTGACTGGTTTGCTAGGTTTGATCGTAAGGTATTAGATCAGCAGACTGAAACGTATTCTCAAAAAATACGATTTAATCGTTTTGAAATTAAAGCAGTTTATCCATTTGATCTGTCAAGCAAATTGTCTTTTTCAGGAATATTTACATCGAACAGAGCTTTCGATCAATTTAATTTAGCCACGCCAGAAGATTTAGCTACTTACGGTGGAACAAAACTGGAGTATACGTTCGACAATACGATTCATTGGGCAGAAAATTTGAGAACTGGTTTTAGGATGAATGTGTCAGCAGAAAACCAATTGGGATTAACGAATGGTTTAGGTTTTAATCGATTTAAAATTGACGCGCGCCATTACCTTAAACTGTCCAATACTTTTTTATTAGCCAGTCGAATTTCAGCTTCTCATGCTGTTGGTGCGGCGGCCCGACAAACCATATTAGGTGGCATGGATAATTGGTTATTTATCAATACAGATTCTAGAAATAAGGAGAACCCTTTGGGTATTCAAGGCATCGCACAAAGAGATGTGTTTATGAGTGATTTTGCTACGTCATTAAGGGGTTTTAATATGAATAAGTTGTCAGGAAATAGTCATTTATTGGTCAACTTAGAACTTCGGATTCCTCTTAAGTCGTTATTAAGTGCAGATTTTTCAAAATCTAGGTTCATGAATTCATTCCAGTTTGTTGGATTTACCGATATAGGAAGTGCTTGGACTGGAACCAATCCTTTTTCTCGAACGAATGGATTTAACACCAATGTCTATGGTGGTGGGACGAATCCATTTAAGGCGACAGTGACAGATTTTAGAAATCCATTTTTGTTTGGATATGGGGTGGGTACACGGGCTAATTTGCTGGGCTATTTCATAAAATTTGATTATGCCTTTGGAATAGATAATGGCGAAGTGAAACCTCCGATTACCTATTTGACTTTTGGATATGATTTTTAATGATGTTGCTGCTGGGTCAAATCTAAATCAATAAATAATTGACTATGTCTTTTTCAGAGAATGAAATTATTGAGCAATTAGCTTTAACTCGAGGAGCCTCTACCTCTTTAGCTTTGGCTTCGTCTGAAAAGAAAAATGAAGTTTTATTCTCTTTAGCCCAATTATTACTTGAGAACTCAGCATTAATCATCGCTGAAAATTTAAAAGATTTAGCCTCTATTTCTGATAATGATCCAATGAGGGATCGTTTACTATTGAATTCAGATCGAATAATTAATTTGTCAAAAAGTTTACATGAAGTTGCGAAACTTACGGATCCTACAGGACAAATTTTAACGGATAAATTAATTGCCAACGGATTGAAATTGACAAAAATATCCGTGCCGCTAGGCGTAGTTGGCGTAATTTTTGAATCCAGGCCCAATGTAACCGTAGATGTCGCTGCACTTTGTATTAGGTCGGGCAACGCAGCAGTTTTGCGTGGAGGTTCTGATGCTTGGCACTCAAATGTCATTTTAGTCACTTTGATTCATCGAGCACTTATTTCAGCAGGACTTTCTCCTGATTTAATTCGGCTATTGCCTACTGATCGTAAGCATGTATCCACCTTATTGAACGCTGTAAAATACGTAGATGTCATTATTCCAAGAGGATCGGAGGCTTTAATACAGCGTGTCAGAAAAGAATCAATGGTGCCTACTATAGAAACGGGAGCCGGTGTTTGTCATACCTATGTAGCCAAAACGGCTGATATTGCTATGGCTGTTTCAGTCGTTGTCAATGCTAAAGTTAGTCGCCCCTCTGTTTGCAATTCGCTTGATACTATATTACTGCATGAATCGATTGCCCTTGATTTTTTGACAAAATCCGCCAATGAATTAATTAAATATAAGGTGATGATCTATGCGGATGCAATTTCATTTAACGCGTTAGCTCGTCTAAATTATCCTTATTTACAGAAGGCAGAAGATTCTGATTTTGGTCGAGAATTTTTAGATTTTGCTTGTTCCATTCGGGTAGTTCAAAATTTAAGTGAGGCTATGTTTCACATCGAAAGGTATTCCTCAAGACATTCTGAAGCTATTATCAGTTCGGATGAATCCGAAGCAAATCTATTTTTAGCCTCTGTGGATGCGGCGGCTGTATATTGGAATGCGTCCACGCGCTTTACCGATGGAGGTGTTTTTGATCTGGGTGCCGAGGTGGGTATATCCACTCAGAAACTACACGCCAGAGGGCCTTTTGGACTTGAAAAATTAGTCACAGAGAAGTGGGTGGTGAAAGGAAATGGGCAAATTCGCTGAGCTAAAATTCGTGGTCAAGTCCAAACCGTTGCTTTAATTCTGAAATTACAGGGTGTTTTTCGACTAAGAAATTGTATTTGTCCGATTGAGTATACAACATCTTTTTATCATTTTTTTCTTGCTCGACCATATCCAGCTCGATGTCAATCAAATGATTTTTCAATTTAGTTCTTAACGTAGTCAGTATTTCCAACTTAATATTCTCATTGAATTGTTGCATTTGAACCTCGTTTTCAAATGATATATGAATGGAGTTTGCGACCACTTGAATCGGCCTATTCATCATGACATATTTATTGATCAAATTGGCCGTTTTGAAATTATCGGCAATTTGTGTCCACTCACGTTGCAATTCTTCTAATGTAATTTCCTTTACTTCCTGACCTGCATGATGTTCAGAATGAATGCTTTTTTCACTTGGGTCAATTTTTGTGTCTAAAATATTTTTTGCACTTCTTAATCCTGAAGTTGGGTTAGGATTTTTAGGTACTGCAGTTTCTGATGCAGGCGCTTTAGCGGTGCTGGTCACCATTTCCTGTGACATTGGATTTGATAAATCAATATCCTCCAATTCTATTATGGGTGAGGGTAAAATCTCCTCTAAAGGCGCTATGGTTTCAATGGCGACTTCCGACTGCAAATCAGAAAGGCTTTCTGTAGGCGCAATAGGAACTATTTCCTCTTTTGTAGGACCGTTAACGCTGGGGGGTACTAAAGATTTATTGATTGAAGTCCCCGTTGCGCCAATTGGGGACTCAGACTTTTTTCCGAAAGCGCCCTCCGTGGCAACTAGATTGTTTGGTTTGAATAAGGAGGGTAGATAATTTATTTTTAAAAGGCTAAGTTCTAAATGTAGTCTCGGATTTTTGGCACTTTTATAATGAATTTCACATTGAGAGCAAATACTCATGGCTGAAAGTAGAAAGGATGTTTGTGTCTTTTCACTTTGGGTGGCAAATTTATTTCTAGACTCATCACTTAATTCTATCAAAGCGAGCGTTTTAGGATCTTTTGCGAAAAGCAAGTTTCTAAAGTGCTCCATTAATCCACTAATGAATTGATGTCCATCAAAACCTTTCCGCATAATTTCGTCCACTAATAAAAGTGTCTCAGTATGGTTTTGGGCTACCAAATGGTCTGTCAAGGTAAAATAATAATCGCTATCTAATATGTGTAGGTTTTCTAAAACATCTTTGTGTCTTAATGAATTATCGACCGAAAATGTGACATTCAAGTCAAACATCGATAGCGCATCTCTAAGTCCTCCATCTGCTTTAATCGAAATTAATTCTAATGCGGCTGGCTCGGCCGTAATATTTTCTTTTTCGGCTATATGGGCCAAGTGTTTAGCCATGTCTTTCCATTGAATTCGATTAAAGTCGAAAATTTGGCAACGAGAAAGTATGGTCGGGATGATTTTATGCTTCTCCGTCGTAGCTAAGATGAAAATGGCATAGGATGGCGGCTCTTCTAAGGTCTTTAAAAAGGCATTGAAGGCTGCTGGAGATAGCATATGTACCTCGTCAATGATGTATATTTTGTATCGACCACTTTGAGGTGGGTACCTTACTTGGTCAATTAAATTTCTAATATCATCCACTGAATTATTGGATGCCGCATCTAATTCGTGAATCGTTAAGGAAGTATTTTCTTGAAAAGAATGACATGAAGCGCATTTTCCACAAGCTTCACCTTCTTGGTTTAAATTCTCACAATTGATTGTTTTGGCTAAAATTCGCGCACAGGTTGTTTTTCCAACTCCCCTAGGTCCACAAAAAAGAAATGCTTGGGCTAAATGATTTGACTTTATCGCATTCTTTAATGTAGTGGTGATATGCGCTTGACCTACCACAGAGTCGAAGGTTGTGGGTCTATATTTTCGAGCCGAAACAATAAAATTTTCCATGGTGCAAGTTAAGGGATATGCCTATAATTCCAAAATCAAATTAGGGTAGATACCTAAGCCAAGCCAGCAATTGATTTGTATATTTTTTCAACTTGCGGCCAAATTAAATCATTATTGCTATTTTTAATGATGTAATCAGCTTGGTTCAAATAGGTTTCCTCGCTGGGCTGGACTTCCATGATTGTGTTAATGTCGGTTGGGTGCAATGAATCTCTCATGTTTATTCTTTTTATTCGGTCCGCCTTATCAGCTTTGATAACGATTAATTTTTCAATTATTTCAGGCTTATTTTCGCTGTGCAGTAAGGCACTTTCATATACTAGAAAAGGCTTGTTTTTTTGTCTTAATTGCCATTCAATGGCTTTTTGTCTTACGGCAGGATGCACGATGGAGTTAATTGACGCGATTAATGTGGGATCTTCTTTAATTTTTGCTCTCACCCATGTTGGACTATACACTTCATTGTCTGTATAAGCCTGGTTTCCTAGTAATTCTTTGATTGATTTTTTGACCATTTCATTTTCATTTAAAATGCTTTTTGCTTCTTTGTCAGCCTCAAAAATGGGAATCCCTAGGCAAGAAAAAATCCGACAAATCATCGATTTGCCGGATCCAATTCCACCTGTAACACCAATAAAAGGGATCAGGCTATGTGTCATTTTTTATTCCTCAGTTAATCTTGACGATGCATCCTTTGAGATAGCCGTCTTTTCAAAAACAATTCTAACACCTTTGCTTGAATCTACTTCAACGATAACTGTTTTTTCTCTGATGGTAACGATGGTTCCATGGGCTCCACCGATGGTTACCACTTTGTCTCCAGTTTTTAATTCTTCAATAAATTTTTTGGCTTCCTTCGCTTTTTTTTGTTGCGGACGAATCATAAAAAAATAAAATACAACAAATATTCCTCCAAAAAGGATTATTTGCATCATTTGGGGGTTTCCTGCTTGTAAGATTAGCATATTAGGTAAGGGATTAGTTTGAATTTCTTTTGGGTAAAACTTCTATTTTAAATGCGACTGTATTATCTGCCGGTAATGTATTGCAATATGCGGTAACCGTTTTTTGAACTTTTCCTTGCTTGCCTTTGGAATCAAAGATAACTTTTATAAATCCTTTTTTTCCTGGCTGAACTAATTCTTGACTCCATTTGGGTGTTGTGCAACCACATGAGGCATTAACCGATAAAATTTTCAAAGGAAGGTTTCCTTTATTCTTGAAATGATATGTATACGTGATGGAGTCACCCTCGGTAATCCTTCCTAAATAAACAGTGGGCTGCTCAAAAACCATTATTGGTTTCTTTTCAGGAGATGGACGCAAGTCCATGGGTATAGCATTTTCTGAAGCATTTAAGCTCTCTTTTTGCTTGTTTGTACAAGATGAAGCCAAAAAGAAAAATGAAATGATGAAAAAAAGATATCCTCGCATTTAATTAAGCTTTCGTTTTAATTTGACTCATCATTTTTTCCACATCCTCCAATAATTTCTCGGCTTTCACTTTTGTGTCGTTAACTACTTTTTTGCCTTCAGATTTAGCCATTGAGTCTGGTATTTCTTTACCATCCACCATGTCATTAATCAATGACTTTAATTGGTCCCTGTATTTATTCAATTGAAAATACAGTTTGTTACGTGTGTTTTCACCTTTGTCTGGTGCATATAAAATTCCGACAACCGCTCCGGCTGCAGCACCCACGATAAATGCCCATAGGGTTTTAGAAGATCTGCTCATATTATTTACTGGCTGTGTCGATTAATCCTCGACCTGATTTTTGTATAATTTTTTCGCTCATGAGTCGAATCGAGATTTCATCTAATATTCCGTTGATGAACTGCCCCGACTTAGGAGTGGAATAGTTTTTTGCTAATTCAATGTATTCATTAATACTCACTTTCACCGGTATGCTTGGGAATTTAATCATTTCAGCAACGGCCATTTTAAGTAATATAAAATCGGTCATTGCCAATCGGTCTGATTCCCAATTCTTCGTTTGCGATTCCACCCAGCCATTTAAATCTTTATCTGAATCTAATGTGAATTCATATAAATCTTCAAAAAAACTTTTATCATCTTCCCACTGTAGGGCTAATGGTTGCAAACTTAAATCTTCCAAAGCTTCAATTTTGAAAGTTTTGGTTGACATACTCTTGACAACGTCCTTGTTTAAATTCCAATTTAAATCTTTTTCCTCAAAAAATTCTGTCATACTAGGATGTTTTAACAGAAAGTTTTTCAAAATATATTTTATGATTTCTAAATCATCTTCGAAATTTTTACCTGCATTGGGTAAATAATCTAAAAAAGTTTGGTCGACTAGAATAGCTTCAATAAATAATTTTTTCAATCTAGTTTCTTCGTCTTCTGACCAGCCGATATGATTTTCTTTAAAAGCAACCTGCAAAGATTTCCATTTAGGAAATACGGCTAATATTTTATTGTTTTTAAATAAAGATGTTTTGGTTTTGTTCTCTAAAAGCCTCCTGTTCTCATCCCATTGAGCGATTTCGGAAAGAGATTGTAAGTAAAATAAAATTTTCAGGTACGTGTTATTGATGGCTTCCACTTCTGAAACCATATCTTTTTTGAGATTTTCAGCAATCTTTTTAGTGCTGATTTGATATTTTTTATAGACCGACTGAGCAGCTTTCATGGACTCTTCTGGGATCGATTCTTCGGTAGGAATGTCTTGAAAAAATTCGGTTAATTGGATTTCGGCTAATTTCCTAAGTCCTTCTAAACGAGGCATTTGTTCCTCTTTGACAATCATTAAGGATAGGTCGGGTAAGAAAATGTACGTCAACTCATCAAATGCCAATTGGTGTTGAGCCCGTTCTTGGGTCCAGTAGGCATACATTTGTTGAAATGCTTTAACCCGAAGTAATCTTCTGTTTACCATCCGTAAATAAAGAGCGTTCTAATAATTTGAAAGCACAAAATTAAGGATTTTAATTTATAAAGCCCCTATATTTGTTGTCTATAAAATTAGCATGGGAGCATTAGGTCATTTAAATAAATATTTTTGGAAGTATAAATGGCATTTATTTCTTGGCATTTTTTTTACTTTTTGTTCTAATTTTTTTGGGGTGGTCCCTGCACAATTGGTCCGATATGCCTTGGATCTAGTTACAGAAACGATCGATGTTTATTTTTTATTCAAAGGCTTTCCATTGCAATCTGTTTTCTATGAGGTATTTGCATCCACTTTATTTTATTATGGGGGTTTAATTGTCTTGATGGCTTTTATAAAGGGTATTTTTTTGTTTTTGATTCGACAAACTTTAATTGTCATGTCAAGACACATTGAATATGAAATGAAAAATGAGATTTATGCCCATTATCAAACGTTACCCTTATCCTTTTATCGAAAGCAAAACACTGGAGATTTGATGGCCAGGATTTCTGAAGATGTAAGTAAAGTTCGGATGTATGTGGGCCCCAGCATCATGTATGGGTTTAATTTGATTGCCGTTTTTGCCCTTGTGATTTATTACATGGCCAAAGTAAATGTGACTTTAATGTGGTATGTGTTATTGCCATTGCCTATTTTATCCCTCAGCATTTACTACGTTAATTCGATTGTGATGAAAAAATCGGAGGAAATTCAGGCTGGCTTATCCTCGATTTCTACATTAGCCCAAGAAGCATTCTCTGGTATCCGAGTACTAAAGTCATTTGTCAGGGAAAATCATTCGGGTCAGCAATTTGCCGCGGCATCTGCAAATTATCGCAAGAAGTCATTGGATTTAGTCAAAGTAGATTCGTTATTCACGCCTTTAATTTCTTTATTGGTTGGATTTAGTACGTTATTAGTTGTTTATATAGGTTCAAAAGAAGTCATGGCCGGTGAAATTACCGTGGGTAATATTACGGAATTCAT
>CAMARL010000023.1 GCA_945860325.1 Spirosoma fluviale
GGATTAAATACCCTAAAATAAGGTGCCGCATCACAACCAGAGCCAGCTGCCCATTGCCAACCGCCATTATTGGCCGAAAAATCAAAATCAAGCAACTTCTCTGCAAAATATGTTTCGCCCCACCGCCAATCTATGAGTAAATGTTTAACCAAAAAACTGGCCACAACCATACGAACTCGATTGTGCATAAAACCTGTTTGATTTAATTCTCGCATGCCCGCATCGACCATTGGATACCCTGTTTTCCCTTGTTTCCAAGCTTCAAACTCAACTTCATTATTCCTCCATTGGATATGATCATATTCCTTTCGAAAGGCTAATCCATTACTTATGTGTGGAAAATGAAATAATATATTAAAATAAAAATCACGCCATATCAATTCATTTAACCAGGTTTCAGATAATCCTTGGGCTTGTAATACTAAAGAGCGGATCGAAATAGTTCCAAAACGTAAATGAACAGAAAGCTTTGAAGTACCCTTTATGGCAGGAAAATCACGAGAGGCTTGATAATCATTTATTAATTTGTCAGAAACCATATTTTCAGGAAAAAATAATCCTGAAGGAGCAAAACCAATTGATTCTAAGCTAGGGAAATCAAATTTTACATCTACATAATTTACCAAGCTTTTTGATGGATAAATAATCAAGGGTTCATTTTTCAAACGATCCTTCCATTTATTGGCATATGGCGTAAAAACGGTATAAGGTGTACCTTGTCCACTCAACACTTCATTCTTCTCAAAAATTACATGGTCTTTAAAAGTATGGAAACCAATCTTTTTTGAGTTCGCAAACTGCTTAATTTCCTCATCCCGTTGAATCGCATATTTCTCATGATCATGATTTAAATAGATGGCTTGTACATCATATTCACTTGTCAATTTCTCAAAAACATGTAAGGGATAATCATGAAAGATTAAAATATCGCCCCCTTGTTGGCAAATCAACGATTTAAGCTTCTCTAATGCCTTATGAATAAACTCAACCCGGCCATCCTTTTTAGTCGGCAAGCGAGATAAAATAGCTTGATCAAAAATGAAAATTGGCAAAACGGGAAAGGGACCTGTTAAAGCTTGAAATAATCCATGATTATCTTCTATCCGTAAATCCCTTCTAAACCAAAATATGGAAACTTTTTTCATAACATATAGTTCATTTAAAGCAGAACAAAAGGATTATATAAAGGTTTTAAAAAATTTACCTTGACAAGCCCCCTTTGAAAAGTGTATATTTGCAAATTGATAATTTTCTCAGCGAAAATAATCATTAATTTAATGTCGTTTAAACTCTATTTTGAGTTTAAAATTTACAAAACTTTAATTCAAAACCCATCCGAATGAAATTATCTGAATTCAGATTTGATTTACCCCAAAGTTTAATTGCCTTAAATCCTACAGAAAATCGAGAAGATTCGCGTATGATGGTGATTAACCGAAAAGAAAAAACCATTGAACATAAAAAATTCACAGATATCATTGACTATTTTGGAGATGGTGATGTGTTAGTAACTAATAATACCAAAGTATTCCCAGCGCGTTTATACGGAAATAAGGAAAAGACTGGAGCGCAAATTGAAGTATTTCTTTTAAGGGAATTAAATCGCGAGCATCGGCTTTGGGATGTTTTAGTAGATCCAGCTAGAAAAATTAGAGTAGGAAATAAGCTATATTTTGGTGATTCTGATTTAGTTGCCGAGGTGATTGACAATACAACGTCAAGAGGCCGTACCATTAGATTTCTTTATGATGGAGACCACGATGCTTTAATGCAAGCAATTCACGAGTTAGGTGAAACTCCGCTACCCGATGAAATTAGATTAAAAAGAGCAGCTACGGAAGAAGACAGAGAGCGTTTTCAAACGATTTATGCAGAGCATGTAGGTGCGGTCGCAGCACCCACAGCCGGGCTTCATTTCTCCAAAATTGTCATGAAAAAAATGGAGTTAAATGGAGTTCAATTCTCACCAATTACACTTCATGTGGGTTTAGGTACCTTTAGACAAGTGGATGTAGAAGATTTGACCAAACATAAAACAGATTCAGAGCACTTTATTATAGATGAAGCTACGTGTGGATTTGTCAACGGAGCATTGGATAATAAAAAACATGTATTGGCTATCGGAACTACCGTGATGAAAGCTTTGGAATCCTCCGTTTCTGCGAGTGGACATTTAAAGCCGATAAATAGTTGGACCGACAAATTCATTTTTCCTCCCTACGAGTTTAAAATACCTACCGCATTGTTAACGAATTTCCATTTACCAGAATCCATTTTATATATGATGGCATCGGCATTTGGAAGTTATGAATTAGTACAGGAAGCTTACAAGCAAGCTATTAAAGAAAAATACCGTTTCTTTAGTTATGGAGATGTAATGTTAATCATCTAATTTTTTTGTGTGAAAAAAATCGCAATCATTGTTGCTGGCGGGACTGGTCATCGTATGAATAGTACAATACCTAAACAATTTTTGCTGCTGAAGGGGAAACCCATCTTATTTCACACATTAAATCAATTCAAAAAAGCAGATTCAAGTATTTTATTGTATGTTGTTTTGCCCAAGAATCAAATGGATTTTTGGGCAAAATTATGTACTGAATTTCCAGAAATATTAGCAACTGCACCCCATATTTTGGTTGACGGAGGTGAAACTCGATTTCATTCAAGCCAAAATGGCCTAACAGCCATCACGGAAACGGAAGATTGTTTAATAGCCATTCATGATGGTGTTCGTCCATTAATTGAGCCAGAATTGATTTCTTCTGCTTTTGAGTATGCTGAATTGCATGGAAATGCCATTTTATCCGTCCCGACTAAAGACTCCATCAGAAAATGGGATAGCGTTTCGCAGAAATATGTGTCGGTCAAAAGAGATGAAATACGAATCATTCAAACGCCTCAAATATTTAGCTTAAAGTCTTTAAGAAAAGCATTCAATCAAACCTATAGTATGGAATTTACGGATGATGCCAGTGTGGTAGAGTCAACGGGTGAAACCATTCATTTAGTGGACGGAGATTATGCCAACTTAAAAATAACAACCTCTGAGGACTTAAACCTCGCGGAAAGCCTAATGAAATCTGCCTTTTAGATCTATGAAAAACTTTTGGTTACGAATTGCTGAAAACATATTAAAATTTAAATTTCAGATTTTAGGAATATTAGTCGTGCTAACCTGCGCACTAGGATTTAAAGCCAGCCAAATACAACTTAGCTACGAACTAGCAAAAATTCTCCCAAAATCAGACGAACGATTCCAACTCTACGAAAATTTCAAAAGTAAATATGGTGAAGATGGAAATGTCATGGTTATTGGACTCGAAAATGACCAGATATTTTCACCTAATGAATTCAATGCTTGGCATTCGTTAACCAAAGAAATCAAAGGTCAACCAGGTATTAAAAATGTACTATCGATTGCCAATTTACCAGAAGTATATATAGATTCCGTGGCAAATAAATTTTCGACCAGGCCTATTTGGGACATAACAGTTCCCACTACAAAAACAAGATTAGATAGTTTACAATATAAGTTATCACGCTTACCCTTATTTACTGATTTTATTTTTACGAAAGATTTCAAAGTGCACCTAATGCTGATCACATTAGATCAGAAAACGATCAATAATAAAAATAGAATTCAGCTGGTCAAGCATATAAAAAGTTTAGGAGATCAGTATTCGACTAAAATGGGGCATTCCGTACATTACTCTGGTATGCCATTTATACGTACTGAATATACATCCCAAGTAACGAACGAATTAGCCATATTTTTAATTCTAGCCATTTTAGTCACTTCAGCAATCTTATTTTATTTTTTCAGATCCATTAAGGTTGTTTTCTTTGCTTTAATTGTCATTCTAGTGGGCATCATTGCGTCGTTAGCTACCATTGTATTATTTGACTTTAAAATCACATTACTTTCAGGCCTCATTCCTCCCTTGATTGTTGTCATAGGAGTACCTAATGTCATATTTTTATTGAACAAGTACCATGAAACATTTTTACGTACTCAAAATAAAGAGGAATCATTAATAGAAAGTACGTCAAAAATAGGAAGAACATTGTTTTTAGCTAATTTGACTACATCCATTGGTTTTGGAGTTTTCGCGTTTACGGGATCTGGCTTATTGGTTGAATTTGGAATCGTGGCTTCGATCAATGTCATGTTTACATTTGCCATATCAGTGCTCTTAATTCCAATATTCTTTAGTTTTTTATCTCCTCCAGAAGCAAAAGATTTGGCACATTTCGAATCTCCTAAAGTGAGTAAATTTTTATTGCGCGTCGAAGCTTGGGTATTTAATCACAGAAAATCCATTTACTTATTGGTCGGAATAATCTTAGCTTTTTCTATTTACGGATTAACAAAAATAAAAGCAGTAGGCTATATCGTGGATGATTTGCCTCAAGATAATGCTATATACACGGATTTAAAGTTTATTGAAAAACATTTTAAAGGGGTTATGCCTTTTGAAATCTCAATCGACGCACGAGAAGATGGCCGCGCTTTAAGTCCTGAAATTTTAACTAAAATAAAACGAACAGAAAAAGTCATAGCCGAATACCCAGAATTCACGCAAGGACTTTCGATTTTAACGGCTACAAAATACTTATATCAGGTATATCGTGGAGGAGATCCGAAATACTTTGTACTTCCTAGCATCAATGAACTAAACAAATTAGCTTCTTTTCAAACCAGTTTAAATGGAAAAGATAATTTATTCAATGGATTTATAGACTCGAAAAAAAGGTTTACCCGGATAAGTTTCCAAATGCAAGATGCAGGCACGACAAGAACCAGGGCATTGTTTGACGAAATAAAACCTAGAATTGACAGTATCTATTTATCAGATCCAGAAACGGGCGAGCTAAAAAAAGAAGGTGATCCCAATACATTTATTGCTAAAATCACTGGTAATTCTGTCATATATGCCTTTCAGACGGAATATTTGCAGGTCAATTTAATTGAGAGTACACTTTCGGCCATTTTTTTAATATGCGTTTTAATGGCCTTATTATTTAGGAGTTGGAAAATGGTTATCATATCCACATTGCCTAGCCTCATTCCATTGCTTATTACAGCCGGATTAATGGGACATTTTGGTATTGCGCTTAAGCCAAGTACCATTTTGATTTTTTCAATCGCCTTTGGAATATCAAGTGACGGAACGATTTATTTCCTAACACGGTACAAGGAAGAATTTGCGAAAAACGCTTTTGACATTAAAAAATCCATCCAAATCACCATTCAAAAAACAGGAGTTTCCATGTTTTATACGGCTATGATATTATTTTTTGGATTTTTTATATTTACCGCTTCCACATTCAAAGGAACACAGGCACTAGGAGTGTTAGTGTCAATAACCCTTCTCATGGCTATGATTTGTAATTTAATATTGCTTCCAGCATTTTTGATGAGCCTGAACAAAAAGGAAGTAACAGAACTATTAGAAGATTAAATCGATGCAAAAAGAGGAAAGTATTTATTCACTAGCATTTTGGCTAATATGTTTAAGTAATTTCCTATTCTGTGCTAGTTTTTCCATGATTATCCCCGAATTACCCGATTATTTAGCTAGTCTAGGTGGAAGAGAATACATCGGATATATCATAGCGCTATTCACGTTGACCGCAGGATTAAGCAGACCTTTTTCTGGTAAGCTAGCGGATCACATCGGTCGAATTCCCATCATGGCTTTTGGCTCTATCGTTTGCTTCATTTGTGGTGGATTATACCCTTTAATCCATTCAGTACAAGGTTTTTTATTACTTCGATTTTTTCATGGAATGTCGACGGGTACTAAGCCAACAGCCACTTCAGCCTATGTAGCCGACATTATTCCTGAATCTAAACGAGGAGAAGCGCAGGGTGGCTTAGGTATATTTACGGCCACCGGAATGTCGATAGGTCCTGTCATAGGAAGTTTTTTGGCCAAAGAATTAGGCCTGCGTGAAATGTTTTGGATATCCTCCCTATTTGCCTTGTTATCCATTTTAATTTTAACAAGAATGAAGGAAACATTGCCTAAATCAAGGAAAAAGCCAATGTCTATTTCACTCTTTAAAATAGGTTGGAAAGATGTTTTTGAACCTAAAATAATTCCCGTTTTTTGGATCATGATATTAGTTTCATTTTCCTACGGTGTGATTGTCACATTAGTACCGGACATTTCAAAAATGATCGGTTGGCACAATAAAGGCCTATATTTTACCATATTCACAATATCTTCCATCGGTGTGCGTGTATTTTTCGCAAAATCCTCTGATCAATATGGTCGAATTCCTATATTGTTAATTTCATCCTTCTTTTTAATTGCTTCTATGTTTTTGATGGTGCTCCCTTTAAGTTCCATGACCGTCATTTTATCAGGGATATTCTTTGGCATTTCATGGGGATTTAATTCACCTACTTTAACCGCCTGGACGACCGATCTGGCGTCACCTTTGCATATTGGCAGGGCTATGGCAACCATGTACATCGCATTAGAAGCAGGTATCGGAATGGGTGCATTATTAGCCGGAGCGTTTTACAAAGGATTAGCCTCACAAGTTCAAATACCATTTTTGCTTTCTGGTATATTTGCCATCATTTCATCCTTACTTTTAGTATATTACCGACATAATTGGCTAAAAAATGACCTTTGACGAATATTTAATTTCAAAAAAAATCGACCGGAATCTCTTTAAAAATTCAGATTCCGACTTATTCCATTCCTGGGAAAGCGCGTTTAATCAGATCCACCCATTAAGCTTTACTGAACAAAATAAATTTATCGTCAATAAAATAAGACGTAAATACCGCATTAAAGTAGATTGAAAACCTTAATTACTATTTATTATAATATAATTAAATAAATAAAAAATTAAAATAAATAAATATTTTACATAGTAGTTCCTATCCTCCAAAGAAAACATTGACATTTGCATCCATAAATTTCAAAAGATAATGAAGGCAATTGAATTAGAACAATTATTCCCAAATCAAGGTCAAATCCCAGCAGAATTTGATTTAACTGAACCATTAGAGCAAAAAGAATATTTGGTCAACGGTGAAATGCGGGCTTGGGCTGGAAAAACTCAAGACGTATGGTCTCCTATTTATATCAAAACTGACAAAGGTTTGGAGCAAAAAAGAATTGGGTCCTATCCCATTACGGACGCATCTGATGCCATGGAAGTTTTATATGCAGGAGTGAAAGCGTATGCCAACGGCCGAGGAGAATGGCCTTCCATGTCCGTTTCAAAACGAATTGAATGTGTAGAAAAGTTTACACAAAAAATGATACAAAAGCGCAGCGAAGTGGTCAAGCTTTTGATGTGGGAAATCGGAAAATCACTCACTGACTCTCAAAAAGAATTTGATAGAACTGTTCAATACATATATGATACCATTGGTGCATTAAAAGATATCGATAGAAATTCATCCACTTTTTTAATTGAAGAAGGCATCATAGGCCAAGTAAGAAGATCGCCTCTGGGAGTTGTTTTATGTATGGGACCATTTAATTATCCATTAAATGAAACTTTTACTACCTTAATCCCGGCTTTAATCATGGGAAATATTGTATTATTCAAACCACCTAAACACGGTACTTTATTGCATTATCCTTTATTAGAAGCATTTAAAAACTCATTCCCTCCGGGTGTAATCAACACACTTTACGGTAGAGGTAATGCAATCATTCCTCAATTAATGGAGTCGGGGAAAATTGACGTATTAACTTTAATTGGTTCTTCAAAAGTAGCCGATAAATTAAAGAAAATGCACCCTAAAGTGAATAGACTGCGTGCGATTCTTGGCCTAGATGCCAAAAATGCAGCTATTGTAACCGAAAGTGCTCAATTAGATGTTGCGATCAATGAATGTTTATTAGGTTCACTTTCCTTTAATGGACAAAGATGTACAGCTATAAAAATTATTTTCGTTCATAAATCATTAGCTGACGCATTTAACAAAGGCTTAGCAGAAAAAATCGAAAGCCTTAAAGTAGGCATGATGTGGGATCCGGGAGTTCAAATTACTCCCTTGCCAGAACCCAACAAACCTGCCTATCTGAAAGAATTAATAGAAGATGCCAAAATGCATGGAGCATCTGTTTTAAATCCGCACGGAGGTGAAAACTATAAGTCCATATTTTTCCCTGCCCTACTTTATCCAGTGAATTCAAAAATGAAGGTTTGGCATGAAGAGCAATTTGGACCCGTGGTTCCTGTAGTTCCATTTGAGGAATTAAGTACGCCGATTGAGTACATTCATGAGTCATCTCATGGCCAACAAGTAGCTATATTTGGAACAGATGTCAATCAAATTTCTGAATTAATCGATGAAACGGTAAACCAAGTATCTAGAGTAAATATCAATGCTCAATGTCAAAGAGGACCCGATTCGTTCCCTTTCACAGGAAGAAAAGATTCAGCAGAAGGAACATTGTCGGTTACAGCTGCACTTAGATCTTTCTCCATCAGAACTGTGGTAGCAACAAAAGCAAACCAATTGAATAAGGATATAGTGAATCAAATTGTTGAAAACCAACAATCTAATTTCTTGTCGACTCGATTTATTTTATAGAAATCATTTTGACGCTTGTCAAAAGACAATTACCTTAAACATAAAAAGAGCCTATAATTAATTCATAGGCTCTTTTTATGTTCAAAATACGCTATGACTTTATACAAGAAACAGCAAACTATAAATTAACTCGCTGAACTTTAGTTGACGCATCCATAATAAATTCATCATAAGTCATCAACTTATCTAAATGAGTTTTACTACCTATTTCAATAACCCGATTAGCGACTGTGTTTGTCAATTCGTGGTCATGGCAAGTAAACAAAATAGTTCCTGTAAATTCAATCATCCCATTGTTAAGCGCAGTAATCGATTCCAAATCTAAGTGGTTCGTAGGTTCGTCAAAGATTAATACATTGGCTCCAGACAACATCATGCGTGAAAACATACAACGTTGCTTTTCTCCCCCTGAAATTATATTTGATTTCTTTAAAGCCTCATCCCCTGAAAAAAGCATTCGGCCTAAAAATCCACGAATAAAACTTTCGTCCTTTTCAACGGAATATTGTCGAAGCCAATCCACTAAATTCATCGAAGCATCTTCAAAAAAAGAAGCATTGTCGTTTGGCAAATAGGTTTGAGTCGTGGTTACGCCCCATTTGAATTCACCTGATTTAGGTTTTGAATTACCTGCTAATATATCAAATAGGGCGGTCATCGCTAAAGAATCTTTCGCCAAAAAAGCTACTTTATCTCCCTTATTGATCGTAAATGAAAGATTTGTAAAAAGAGGAGTTCCATCATCCGTCGTAGCAGATAATTTTTCTACACTTAACAACTGGTCTCCTGCTTCACGCTCTGGCTTAAAATTAATGAAAGGATATTTACGTGAAGAAGGCTTTATGTCGTCAACTTGAAGTTTATCCAACATTTTTTGTCGGGAAGTTGCTTGCTTCGATTTAGCCACATTCGCTGAAAAGCGGCGAATAAATTCTTCTAATTCCTTGCGTTTTTCGTCCGTTTTTTTGTTTTGATCCGTTCTTTGGCGCAGAGCTAATTGGGATGACTCATACCAAAACGTATAGGTTCCTCCAAATAATTGAATTTTTCCAAAATCTAAATCGGCAATATGTGTACAAACATTATCTAAAAAATGTCGATCATGGGAAACCACAATCACAGTATTCTTGAAATTCATCAAATAACCTTCCAACCATAATATTGAATCAATATCGAGATTGTTGGTCGGCTCATCCAAAAGCAATATATCCGGATTACCAAATAAGGCTTGGGCTAAAAGCACCTTCACCTTATCTGAACCATTCACATCCTTTAGGAGTAAATTATGTATGTCTTCTTTGATCCCTAAACCACTTAAAAGCGTTGCAGCTTCTGATTCAGCTTCCCAACCATTTAGTTCGGCAAATTCAGCTTCTAAGTCAGCCGCTTTATTTCCATCCGCTTCAGAAAAATCCTCTTTTAAATAGATGGCATCCTTCTCAAGCATAATGTCATATAAACGCTTATTGCCCATGACTACCGTCTGAAGAACAGGCGTTTCCTCATATTCAAAATGGTTTTGCTTTAAAATGGACATCCGCTCCCCAGGGTTCATCGAAATACTTCCCGTTTGAGAATCAATTTCCCCTGAAAGAATTTTCAAGAACGTTGATTTACCAGCTCCATTTGCGCCAATTAGGCCATAACAATTTCCTTCCGTAAATTTTATATTTACCTCTTCGAACAATACTCTCTTCCCAAACCTAAGGGATACATTTGATGCTTGTAACATAACATTGAATTAAATAAGGCGCAAAATTACTCATTTTGAACCTAGAAAAAAATCTTAATTTTCATTCCTTTCCCATATTTTTTTTGTTATTTCGACCTTATGGACAATTTCTGTAATAGGAAATTTCAAAAGAACCTTAAATGATCGTTGACAATTCACATGTTTTTTTACAGTTTAGTGAGCTCGGGGTTCATGTGCAAAGCGAAGCCAATCAAGAGATCGAAATAATCTCATGGGATAAAATTAAAAAAAAGGAATTAGCCTTATGGTCTAAATTAAAAATAGAAAGACATCTCGTAAAGGTATTAACCATTGAAATTCTCCATTCTGATTTCTTATTGATTCCTCAAGAATATGACACCCAACTATATCGAATTGGTTTTTTAGAAAAAGCCTTGGGTCAAGATGCGCTTCAAGGAAAAGAGCTACACGATCAGCCTGTACATTGGATCGAATCAAACCTTAGCTTTTTAATTCCGAGTGAATGGAAAGATTTTGCCTCATCCCTTTTTCCGCTGGCCAAGATACATTACCGGCATATTTTAGGCGAGTTGCTCGCTGAAAACAAGCATGTAAAAAGCAAAAACGCGACCCAATTACATTTATATTTACAAGGTAAATTTGCATTCATGTCGCTGTTTTATCAAGGAAAATTACAGTTGGCCAATGTATTTATACATCAATCAACCTTAGAATTAGCCTTTTATTTGCATTCCATCCGAGATTCATTTGACGTTTTGTTAACTCGCGAAACAGTTAATATTCATAGTTCCGGGGCTGAAAGTGATGCCACGATTCAATCATTAGCACAATACAACATCCTCATTTAATTATGGCAAATAATAAAATTGCGTTTTTTCCCGGTTCCTTTGATCCTTTCACTAAAGGACATCAGGATATTGTTTTGCGTGCTTTGCCTTTATTTGATGAAATAGTCATTGGAATTGGTCAAAATTCGAACAAAGCCCGTTACTTCTCATTAGAAAAAATGAAGGGGTATATAGAACAAACATTTCAAGGAAAACCTGTAAGAGTCGTTACTTATCAAGATCTTACCGCTAATGTAGCTAAGGAAGTGGGTGCCAAATTTATCATTAGAGGCTTAAGAAATACGACTGATTTTGAATATGAAAACTCTATTTCTCAAGTAAATCGCCATATCAATCCAGAATTAGAAACTGTATTTCTAATTACATCTCCCCATTTAGCTCCTATTTCGTCCACGATCATTCGGGATTTACATCGGTATGGGAGTAAGATAGATGATTATTTACCTTATGATTTAAATGGTATATGAAGAATAGAAAAACGCTGAATCACGTACCTAATTGAGCTGTATGTATCAGAAAGAGCTATTTTATTCATTTCAGATTGACTTAGCCATTCCACTTTTTCTATATTTTCTTCTTTTTGAGGAATCAATTTATGTTTCTGATTCGTATGCATCATGTACCACTTAGTTCTTTTCAGAACACGCTGATTCTTGTGTGTATAAGTGTGGTAAGTCGTGCATAATTTGAATTCCAATTTCGCCTGCACATTGCATTCTTCCTCTACTTCTCTCGTAGCCGCTACTTTAAAGGATTCATTTTTCTCCAATTTCCCTTTGGGCAGATCCCATTTTCCCAACCTGTAAATCCAAAGCATTTTATTTTCTTCATTGCGCACAACTCCTCCAGAGGCTTCAATCAATGAATATAGGCTGATGATTTTTTGTTTGAACGCTTTTTTGTTGTCAACTAAGATATACAATGAATGAAAATCCAATTTAAATTGATGTAAATCTTCGATGATTTTCCCCATTTGATCTAGGGAAACATTAAGCAAACACGTATGTCCCTTAAATTCTTTAATCTTGATGGGCTTTAACCTAGCGTCTAAAATTAAATCATAATCTTCTTTCAAAGGCAGATCATTTTTTTTAGAAAGATTACTTATTCGGATTGGGCGATCGTCAATGAAAATTATCATGCGTAATTATCTCAATTAAATTTATCAAAATTAGAATTAAATAATGAAAGATGAACTGAAAAAAGTATTTTTGTAGGATAGAAAAATATTTATGGAGAATTTAAGTATTCAACAAGAAGTAGCCCAGCATTTATTACAGATCAAAGCCATCCAACTTAGACCCGATGAGCCATTTACATGGGCATCAGGCTGGTATTCACCTATTTATTGTGATAATCGTATTTCTCTTTCATTTCCAGAAGCCAGAACTTATATCAAAAATAGCCTTTCAGCTGTGATTAAAGCATACTTTTCTGATGTTGATATTATTGCCGGTGTAGCTACTGCAGGTATTGCTCAAGGCGCATTAGTGGCCGATTACCTAGATTTACCCTTTTGTTATGTAAGGCCTGAGCCTAAAAAACATGGCATGGGAAACCAAATTGAAGGATCTATTCAGCCAGGTCAAAAAGTAGTTTTAATCGAAGATTTAATCTCCACCGGAGGAAGTTCACTAAAAGCTGCTGAAGGCCTCGTAAATGCTGGAGCAAAGGTTTTAGGTATGGCTGCAATTTTTACCTATGGTTTTGATATTTCTGTTCAGAATTTCAAGAATGCCAATATCCCTTTTTACGCGTTGAGTAATTACGATGTCCTCATCGATGAGGCCGTAAAACTTAACTATATTTCAGATTCTCAATTAGTTACATTACAAGACTGGAGATTAAATCCCAGTGAATGGAGAAAATAATTTATTTGATTACGTAGCGATGCCCAGGAAGTGCTTTTAATATACCCTGAAATTCTAAGTTTAATAAGATAGTGGCCAATTGGCCCATATTTTTTTGTAGTTGCCAAGCAATTTCATCCAAGGGAATTTCTCCTTTTTTATGTATCAACGCAAGTACCTCTGATTCTTCCGCCGTATATCGATTCCATTGCAAGTTTTTATTCCGTTGAATGATATCCCCAATAGCTCCCCAGTTCAGGTGTTCACATAAGTGATTCCAATCGGTATAAATATTGGCCTTATGCTTTTGAATTAAAAGATTACAGCCCTCGGAAAATAATTTATCAAGATTTCCAGGGACCGCAAAAACCTCCCTGTTATAATTATTTGCATAATCCGCGGTAATTAAAGCTCCTCCTCTTTCGGCAGCTTCAACAACCAAGGTGGCATCGGACATTCCGGCAATGATTCGATTACGTAAAGGGAAAAAACGGGCATCCGGCTTTTGACGTAAAGGATACTCAGATAAAATACCCCCATTTTCAATGATTTCATCCACATATTTTTGATGTGAGTTCGGGTAAATCCAATTAAATCCACCCGCTAAAACAGCCACCGTATTAATTTTAGCTGTAAGGCAAGCCTTGTGTAAAGCGATATCAATCCCATAAGCTAAGCCACTAACAAAAGTAATTCCTTGGCCTATCGAATCTTTGACTAAATCAGCAGTCACTCTTTTGCCATATTCAGTGGCTTTCCGAGTACCCACAACCGCTAAGATTTTTTCAGCATTTAAATCCTGATTCCCTTTCCAATATAATACGATGGGGGAATCAAAAATTTGTTTTAATCGATTGGGGAAATTAAGATCGGTGTAAAATAATATTTCCGTGTGTTCACGTTGGCAGTCTAACCAAATGGACTCTGCCTGACTGACTAATCCCGACTGATGAATAGCGGCAGATAAAACAGGACCTATACGAGGAATTTTCAATAATTGCGATCGAGTCGATTTGAAAATATCTTTCGCCGTTCCCATATGAGACATGAGCCTTCTTGCATTAATTACCCCTATTTGTGGAATAATCGATAAGGCGACTTGGTAAATTTTCTCTTCTTCAGTGGTAGGCATATAAATAAATTATGCCTCAATCTACACTCTTTTTATTCCAATTGATCAGAAAGAGACTTCAAAAAATTACGAATATCAGTAAGCTGATTAATAACGACTTGATTGGGATTTATTGGATTTCCTTTGCTATTCAATGCTTGCTTGGCGCCTTCTAAAGTCATTCCTTTCGTCTCAATTAAATCAAAAAGGACTTCAATTTTCTGAATATCCACAGCTGTATACTTTCTAGCTCCTGTAGATTTACGCTTGGGCAAAAGATGCGGAAATTGAGATTCCCAATACCTTAATTTAGACGTGTTGAGTTTAAAACGGTCTGCAACTTCAGAAATAGAATAATATAGTTTTTCGTATTCCATAGCGTAAAATAAAGAAAGCTTGCAACAGGTAATTCATTAATTCGAATAAAAAAAACTAATTTTGCAATTCCTGTAAACAAAAGTAAACAGGTACATTTAAAATACATATTAATTTACAAAATAAAAGCAATGACCTCATCTGAGATCCGCCAACAATTTTTAGATTTTTTTGCCTCAAAAGGACATTTAATTGTTCCTTCTGCTCCGTTAATTGCAAAGAACGATCCTACTTTGTTATTTAATAACTCAGGAATGGCTCAATTCAAGGATTTTTTCCTTGGAAATGGAACACCTCCGTCCAAAAGAATTGCCGATACGCAAAAATGCCTTAGAGTTTCCGGAAAGCATAATGACCTTGAAGATGTGGGTTTTGATACCTACCACCATACCATGTTTGAAATGTTGGGCAATTGGTCCTTCGGTGATTATTTCAAAAAAGAAGCATTAACCTGGTCATGGGAGCTTTTAACAGAGGTTTTTAAATTACCCAAAGATCGAATTTACGTATCCGTTTTTGAAGGAGATAAGAAAGATGGCGTGCCTTTCGATCAGGAAGCATTTGATCTTTGGAAAAATATCGTAGGTGAAGACCGAATTATCTTTGGAAATAAAAAAGATAATTTCTGGGAAATGGGTGAAACAGGGCCTTGCGGACCATGTTCTGAAATACATATTGATTTAAGAGATCAAGCAGATGTAGATGCAATTTCAAGTAAAACATTAGTCAATGCTGATCATCCTCAAGTCGTGGAAATCTGGAATAACGTATTTATGCAATTCGAAAGAATGGCTGATGGCTCACTCGTACCTCTCCCGTCTAAGCATGTGGACACAGGTATGGGATTTGAACGCTTATGTATGGCCATTCAAGGTAAGCAATCGAATTACGATACGGATGTTTTCCAAGGCACCATACAAATACTTGCAGAGAAATTTGGTCAAAAATATGGCGAGTCCAAATGGCCAGACATTGCGATGCGTGTCATTGCGGATCACATAAGGGCGATTGCATTCTGTATTGCAGATGGCCAATTACCCTCCAATACGAAGGCTGGTTATGTGATTAGGCGTATTTTACGTCGGGCAGTGCGTTATGGGTATACATATCTGAATTTCAAAGAGCCCTTTTTGCACTTGTTAATTCCTTCGTTAGCGCAACAATTTAAAGGCGTTTTTGACGAATTAATCGCTCAAGAAGCTTTTGTGGCTAAAGTAATTTATGAGGAAGAATTATCTTTTCTCAGGACCTTGTCTTCAGGCTTAATCCGATTAGATAATCTAATGGAAAAAGCGCAAACCAATCAAATTAAAATTTTAAGTGGGGAAGAAGTTTTTGAATTAAATGATACCTATGGATTCCCGATTGATTTGACGGCGCTGATTGCGCGTGAAAATGGCATGGACATCGATGAGGCTGGATATAACCAAGCACTCCAAGCACAAAAATCAAGATCAAGGAAAGATGCGGGCGCAAGTGCAGAAGATTGGGTATTTGTACATGATGGAGATGAAGTATCGTTTGTTGGCTATGATGAAACAAAAGTCGACACACGAATTATAAAGTATCAAAAAACTCAAAATAAATCAGGTTTACAATATAAAGTAGTCCTAGAAACCACTCCTTTTTATGCTGAATCAGGGGGTCAAGTAGGCGATTCAGGCTATTTGCATTTTTCTTCCGGTGCGAAAATCCAAGTGATTGATACCAAAAAAGAGAATGATTTAATTGTTCATATAGTTACTGATTCGGGTATCGAGCCATTGATCACTGAAGAATTGTCGGCAGAAATAGATGTCAGCCGACGTAGGGTTATTACTCAAAATCATAGTTCAAC
>CAMARL010000024.1 GCA_945860325.1 Spirosoma fluviale
GACACAAAGACCTTATTTGATTCTGAAAAAAAATGCGTGATCGAAGGTACTTTTCAGTTGGCCTTACATCAACAAATAAAGGAAATTTTCATCGAGGAAGAAATTGATTTTGAGGATCCATGTTTGATCCGCAGAGAAATAAACCCACAGGGTAAATCAAGGTCTTTCATCAATGATACTCCGGTCAATTTAGAATCTTTGCGAAAAATAGGGATTGAACTCGTTGACATTCATTCCCAACAAGATCACGGTTGGATGTCGAATCCAGATTTCACCTTAGATATTATCGATAGTTTTGCCCAGAACCAATCTTTAAAAAGTGTATTTAAAGCTGATTTTGACAAGATGCAAATGACCAAAATGGAATTCTTAAAGCTCCAAAAACAAGCTTCTCAAGGATCACAGGGCTTAGATTTTTTGAAATTTCAATGGGAAGAATTAGATAGGGCCAATCTCCAATTAGGGGAATTCGATGCCCTAAAATCCAGTTTAGATAAACTCGAAAACGCGGAACAGATTCGTGAGAAATTAGCCAATTTGGGGAATTTGGTCAGTATTTCTGAATTTTCTACGATCCAACAATTACAATTAGCCTTGCAACAGGCGCAATCCTTGAGTAGGTATGGGGATGATTTTGAGGTTTGGAGAAAACGCTTAGAATCGATTTGGATTGAATTAAAAGATCTTGCCTCCGAAATTGAATATGAAGCTGAAAATTTTATTTCAGATCCGATAGCACTCATCGAGAAGCAGAAAAGATTGGATGTGTTAAACCGTTTGATGCAAAAGCACCATGTCAACAACATGGAGGATTTAATCCAAGCAAGAGATCAATTTGATGAACAGATTTCTTCTTTTGAAAACATCGATTTAGAATTAGAGCAAGCACAGAATCGATATAAGGAGCTTCAACAAACATGCCAGGCAGCGGCAGAAAAGGTGAGTCATTCCAGAATGGAGGTTTTGAGTTCCATCGCGGCCCAACTGACCAAATCGTTGCAATCGTTGGGAATTCCTAATGCGAACATGGATTGGGAAATCAATCAGAAAGAGGTTTATGCCCAAGGAATCGATAAAATCCAATTACTGTTTTCGGCCAATAAAGGCCTTGCGCCTAAACCCTTTAAACAAATTGTTTCGGGTGGAGAAATGAGCCGACTTATGTTATCCATCAAACATTTAATCGCTAAAAAAAGAGCGATGCCTACCTTGATTTTGGATGAAATCGACACAGGCGTTTCTGGAGAAATTGCCATCCAAATGGGAGCTATGCTTACGCAAATGAGCCAAGGACATCAAATTATTGCCATAACGCATCTTCCACAAATAGCGGCAGCGGGTCAAAACCATTGGTATGTGTATAAAAATCATAGCGGCGAAAAAACGATTTCAGCGTTAAAAAAGTTGGTCGGCGAAGAACGCATAGAAGAAATCGCCAAAATGATTGGTGGACAAAAAGGATACATTGATTTAAAAGAGAATGTTCGAAAGTTAATTGTAGAAAATCAGAAATAATATGGCACAAAAATTCATGAGTTTCTTGTTGATCATGCTAATCTTAGGCTCGTGCAATCAAGCAGAGGAAAAATTAAGCCAAGAATTAAATGATCAAGTAATGCAATTGCATGATCAATTAATGGGTAAAACAGAAGATGTTTTAAAACTTAAAAGCAGATTAGATAGTTTAACAAACGGAAAGGATTCGGTTAATGTCCATAAAATTATTGCTTCATTAAATAAAGCCGATGAATCCATGATGGATTGGATGCATCATTTTTCGGTTGATAGCCTAGGAAAAATGGACGCATTAACTAAAATCAGCTATTTGAAAAAACAATTAGAGGCGCTTAAGAATTTAGAGAAATCAACTGACTCCAGTGTACATGCAGCAAAAACTTATCCAGTTAAGTAAAATTGCCTTTGTTTTTTTAATCGTTTTGGGGTGCCAACAGGAAAAAAAACTTCCTTTTTTAGGGTCTAAAGAGATTGGAAAACAGGGTGACACACTTTATCATAAAATACCCGATTTTAAATTTTTGAATCAGGATTCTTTATGGATAAGCGAAAAAGATATGGCTGGGAAAATTTATGTAGCCGATTTCTTTTTCACCACCTGCCCTACTATTTGCCCAACAATGAAAACTCAATTGCTTCGTATCTATGACAAATTTGCTGAGGACGATCGGGTAAGAATTTTGTCACATACCATTGATCCTGAATATGATGGAGTACGAGTGCTGAAAGAATATGCTAAAAAACTCAATATCACGAGTCCTCGTTGGAATTTACTAACAGGTAAAAAATCAGACATTTACCGTTTAGGAGAAAAAAGCTATATGGTCACCGCGCAGGAAGATGCCAATGAAGTGGGCGGTTTTGTTCATAGCGGAGCCTTTATTTTAGTCGATCAAAACCGACATATACGTGGTATTTATGATGGAACAAAAGAGGAGGATGTCAACCATTTAATTGAGGATATCGGGATGTTATTAAAAGAGTAAACGAAAAAAATATGTTAAACAAAGTAGCCATTTTGGGCCTGATGATAGTAGGAATTTCCTGTGAAAGCAGGGAGGAGATTACGCGCCAACAATACGTGGTAGAAGGCATGAATTTATATCAAACAAATTGTGCCAATTGCCATCAAGTGGATGGTTCGGGATTAAAAGATTTATATCCCCCATTAGCTAAAACTGATTTATGGCAGCGCGTAAAAATGAGTGAATTAGCCTGCATTATCAAAAATGGCCAAAAGGATTCTATACGGGTGAATGGAAAACCATATAATGCCTATATGCCAGCTAATCCAAAACTGCAAGCCTTAGATATCGCAGAACTCGTGACTTATATGAGGGAAAAATGGTCACCCAATAAAACGATATTCAGTTTGGATAGCGCGCGGTATGCGTTAAAAAATTGTCTTTAGGTCGTTGGCCTCAACGCAAGCCAATCCATAAAACGCGGTTTGAAACCTATTGAGTCGGAAGACCGTCCACAGTTAACACTGAATTAGTGACTTTTCGTAATGAGTAAGTAGAAAAATCTTGAGCGGCATCTAAACCAACTCCATGAACAATTTCTTTTTTTGTTTGAATGGCAACAGGCTTTTCTGTGAAGACTCTTTTTTGTTCCGGTAACCAAGTAAACTCATCGGTTTTTAATGTTTCCCCTTTTTGAATATTAAAGATTTCGACATGGCCCATTAATTTATATGAGTTGGTTTGTCGGAAAAAATGAGCTGAGTCTCCTCTGATTTGCGAGGTGACATTTCCTAATTTATCATAAAACCAAAGCTTCATTTCCTTCGGATAAATTCGATCCTCAGCGTCTGTAGTGATTTGTTTTTCTGATACCATGCGTAAAACTGAGCGCGCAGAGTCCGAATAAACCATGTCTATCCCTGTCAATTGGGATTTAGGTCCTTTGTAATTAGCGGAGCTTTTTACTTCGCGTTCATGGCAAGCCACGACAATAAAAAACAAGAGCAGCAAAAAGAGGTTTCTCGAATTGCGCATGAGCAAGGATATTAATTAATTTTTTGCTTCTGGAACCAAAGGTCACTCAAGGTTAGGCCGATGGTAATGCGATGATATTGTTCCTCCATTCCATTGTCAGCTAAAACTCCACGCTTGCCTACTTGGTAGGCTAGGTTGAAATACGACAAGTTTCTCAATGGAAATGCAATTCCAATACTCAGATTTTTGTCGATGGCATAGTTGCCATTGGAAGAAAAATCATAGGGAGTTTTGGCATATGAAAAACCAACACGATAGGTCGTCCGCTTAAAATAATTGGAAACAGATGTAAAATCAGGTGTAAACTCTCCACCAATCGACCATTTTGTACTCACAGGAAGTTGCTTCGTAGATCTCCCTAAATTGTTGTCCACTTTTGACCAATCTGTTTGAGAATAGTCAATGCCCACCATCCAAGCAGCAATTTTCTCCAAACTAAGCCCAAAGCGAGTAGTTACAGGTAAATTCTGAGAAAAATCATACGTATTTCTAAGCGTATCTGCATTAATCATATTCATACCTGACAAATCCATAATAGCAAACCTATTCAGTTGGGTCGCACTCATTTTCGAAGTCAAATCCATCGTTGCACCCATATTCACATAAAGATCATTTTTTAATGAATGGCGATAAGCCAATCCTGCTTTAAATGAAAAATCAGAATACGAATTCAAATTTTCCAATTGGATTTTATAAAATTGACCGTCCGACATATTTTGTGTGGACACATTTCTGTTGACTGTTCCAAAAAGGTAATTAGCTTCTAATCCGATATAAAATTCTTTTCCGATCCTTACGCCATTAGCAAAACTCAATTTTGTAACGCTGCCTTTGCCCTCATAGCCATAAATTAAGCTATCCACACCTAATAAATTTAATCTGCGATATGATTTAGTGGTATAATCTACTGCGGAGTGAGGCCGAATTCCAATGGATGCAGTCCAGCGATTGCTGATCGGCAAAGTCAATTGCAATGACTCATAATTACCCCCAAAAACTTGTTGTTTCTGGCGATAATCCTGTAAAGTTTTAAGTTCTGTGTTCACCCCTACTTCAAAAACCGTATAATGATTTCGGGATAAAAGAGCAGGATTGATGGAATTTGCATAAATCCCGTTCGAATTGGAAACTCCAATTCCACCCATCATTACATTGGTCGCTGGCTCTGCTGGATATAATTCTCCCATCCCTATATAGGATAAAGGTGAATTAAGGATGGATTGGGCATTTAAGTTGGAGCACAAAAACAACAAACAAAAAGGTATAAAGCTAAAAATCGCTCTATGCATTTTATTAAACAGGCAATTCGATGTTAATGGATTATAAATCATACAGTATTTATACGCTCTTTCAGTCAATTTAGTCTGCAAAGGTCGTAATTTTATTTCATATTCGATTAAGTATTTGGCTATATTTGAATTCAAAATAGAATAAGCATATGATGGACGCGTTAGAAAATTGGCACCTATTAGAAAATTCAGCCTTTGATTTAATTTTATTTTTAGGGATCATTCTTTTGGGAATGGTGCTCAAACGTTTTTTCTCCAATTCATTTTCTAAAATTGTTTTCCGATTCATACCGGAAGAGTCCATTTCCATTCAAGATTGTGTTCAGTTATTAAGGAAGCCATTTGAATTATTGATCTTTTGGATTTTTTTATACTTGGCCGCACAAAATTTAAAAGTTCCTTCCCAATGGAATTTCACACCCATTCAGGATTTTGGAATTTTATTTCTGGTCAAAAAAGCATTTGAAATTGCCATTATTTATACGGTAACTTGGGTCATTGTTCGCTTGATGAAAGTAGTCATTTTAGTGGCCCAAGAAAAATGGCAAGGGGTTGAGCAAAAATCAAAACAACAATTTATCCCATTCTTAAATGACCTGTCCATGGTTTTTATCATTACGGCATCGGGCTTTGTGATGTTAGGCCGAGTATTCCAAGTGGATGTGGTCGCATTAATTACAGGTTTAGGACTTGGGGGTTTGGCATTGGCATTAGCCGCAAGAGAAACCTTGGAAAATTTATTTGCCTCGTTTACGATATTTTTAGATTTACCCTTTGTGGTCGGCGATAGCATTCAAGTAGGTGGAATTTCGGGAGATATCGAAAAGATAGGATTCAGAAGTACGCGGCTTCGTGGAGCAGATGGAAATTTGATCATGATTCCAAACCGACTATTAACCTCTCAATCGTTGGAGAACATGAGTGAGCGAGATTATCGCCGAGCCAAATTTAATTTAACCTGTGATTTAAAAACGAAGCCTTCTCAAATTGAAAAGGCCATGACCGAGATCGAAGCTCTTATTTTAAAGGAAGCCCTTTGCAAGAAAAAAGGGCCTAAAATTGTTTTCGAAGGCTTTGGAACCTATTCATTAGATATTTCCGTAACCCTGTTTGTATCTAGCAAAGACTTCACTAAATTTCAATTGGTCAAGCAGGAAATCAACTTAGGGATTCTAAAAATTTTAGAAAAAGAAGGAATCGAATTAGCTAGCTCTGTAAAATAATTCGCGTTGGCCTTAGCAAATTAACCCACCAATTCTTTTAAATCGGCGTCATGAATCATCTTTTTCTCATCTGCCATGATTAAAAAGCGCGTATATAATTTGTCTAAATCTGGCTTTTCGAATTCGTAACCCAACAAACTTAAGCGATGCCTAAGTGCAGCTCTACCTGATCTTGAGGTCAATAAAATAGCGGAAGAAGGCACTCCCACATCCTCAGGATTCATAATTTCGTAGTTCTGAGCGTGCTTTAAAAATCCGTCTTGATGAATTCCCGATGAATGTGCAAAAGCATTTGCGCCAATAATCGCCTTATTTGCCTGTACGGGCATCCCCATTAAATTCGAAACTAAGCAACTGGTTGGATATAAATATTGAGGATGAATGCCCGTCGTAAATCCTAAATCTTTATGCACATTTAAGATCATGGCAACTTCCTCCAATGATGTATTTCCAGCGCGTTCCCCGATTCCATTGATGGTAACTTCTACTTGGCGCGCACCCGCTTGAATTCCGGCAATCGTATTTGCGGTCGCTAAACCTAAATCATTGTGATTGTGCATCGAAATCGTTGCCTGATGAATATTATCCACATGCTCATACAAATAGGAAATGCGTTGGTGCATTTGGTGAGGTAGTAAATATCCTGTTGTATCTGGCAAATTAACAACGGTAGCCCCAGCCTTAATGACCGCATGGGTAAGTTTTGCTAAAAACTCCAAATCAGCCCGACCCGCATCCTCCGCAAAAAACTCAACATCCTCAACAAAAGATTTAGCATAATCAACAGCCCAGATGGCTTGTTCGATAATTTTCTCACGGGTTGAATTAAACTTATGAATGATATGTACATCAGAAGAACCTATGCCTGTATGAATTCTAGGCCTTTTTGCCGACTTCAATGCTTCGGCAGCCGCATCGATGTCCTCCTTTTTTGCACGTGATAAAGCACAAATGGTAGGCTCAGAAACTGCATCGCAAATAGCTTTAACCGAGGCGAAATCACCCGGAGAAGAAATAGGAAATCCAGCTTCAATGATATCAACACCCAATTTTTCGAGTTCCTTTGCCACCTCCACTTTCTCTTCCCGGTTTAATTGACAACCCGGAACTTGCTCTCCATCACGTAAAGTAGTATCAAATATCTGAATGCGGTTACTCATCTTTTTTTAAATTAAATAGCCACAAAACTACCTTTAATTATATTACGAAGCAATTTTTAGCAAGATATGCTTTATATATTTTTAGATTATAAATCTTAAATAAGCCATTAAATATATATTTTTAGATTAAAATATTTAAAATATATCATATTTAAGATTTATAATCTTAATTGTAGAAAACAGGTAGAATAAAAATTTTATGAAAAAAATGATAAAAGATCAAGAAATTGAATGGGCTATTTTTGCGATTTCGGGAAATCTTTTGGGATCAAAGTTTCCACCAGAAATAATGCATACGACTACTTTATTTTTTATTTGATCCTGAATCAGGTCTAAACCAGCCACGCTTAAAGCACCGGCAGGCTCGACAATCATCCCTTTCATGGCATATAAATCGAGCATCGTTTGACATAGATGATTTTTATCAACGGTCAACATTTGATTGATTCCGTCAAGGCATATTGAAAAATTATGTGCGCCGACCTGTTTGACAGAAGCACCATCCACAAATTTATCTATGTCATTAAGGTGTATCAATTCGCGTGCTTTGATACTTTCAGACATAGAAGGAGCTCCCGTGGGCTCTAAACCAACCAAATGGGTGTTTGACGAAAATTCACGTAATACTAAACTTGCGCCAGCGGCTAAGCCTCCACCTCCTACTGGCACCAATAAATAATCTAGCTTTTGACCCATTTGCTCCATAATTTCCAATGTGACCGTTGCTTGGCCAGCGATAATATCAAAGTCATCAAAAGGAGGAATATAAATCGCATTTTGAGCCTCGCAATATTTCCGAGAAGCATCAAAAGCTTCGTCATATGTTTCGCCCACTAAATTAATTCGGATATACTCTTGACCAAAAAAACGAACAGCCTCAAGCTTCTGAATGGGTGTGGATTTGGGCATAAAAATGTTGCCAGGAATTTTCATTTTTGCGCAGGCGAAGGCGACCCCTTGCGCATGATTACCTGCAGAAGCTGCCACAATTCCTCGAGGCCTTAATGCGTCTGGAATATTTGAAATTTTAAAATAGGCCCCACGGATTTTATAGGATCTTACGGTTTGTAAGTCCTCTCGTTTTAAAAATATTTGGGCACCATAGCGATCAGAAAGCGGCACTGAGTATTCTAGGGGCGTGCGTTTGACTACGCCAACTAATAATTGGGCCACCTTTTTTATCTCTGATAGGCTAGGAACAGTACTAAGTTTGTTGAATTCCATGCACCCAAATTTACAAAAAAAAGGAGGTGCATGTTGCACCTCCTTTAAAATTCCTGTGAGAATGACCCGAAAATTACAAAAATGCAATAATCAGATTATAATTAGTTGTTTTCAGGGCGCAAGCTACGTACTGCAGCTCCTGCTCTCCACATTTCTGACTCACGCAATTCCGTTAATTCCGCTTCTAACTTAACGCGATAATCTGGCTGAGAATTCAAATCAATCGAACGTGCTGCCTCCGCTTGTGTCTTCACTGAATTATATAATTTTTCAAAAACGGGTTTAGTCGCATCACGGAATGGTCTCCACCAATCCAAAGCACCCCTTTGAGCCGTTGTTGAGCAGTTGGCATACATCCAATCCATTCCATTTTCTGCCACTAAAGGCATCAATGATTGCGTCAATTCCTCAACCGTTTCATTGAATGCTTCTGAAGGAGAATGGCCATTAGCTCTTAATACTTCGTACTGAGCAGCAAAAATTCCTTGGATTGCGCCCATCAAAGTACCACGCTCACCCGTTAAATCAGATGTTACTTCTTTGTAAAAATCCGTTTCAAACAAATAGCCTGATCCTACACCGATCGCCATGGCGATACACTTTTCACGTGCTTTTCCTGTCGCGTCTTGGTAAATAGCAAAAGAAGAATTCAATCCTTTTCCTGCCACAAACATGCGACGAAGCGAAGTACCTGAACCTTTAGGAGCAGCTAAAAACACATCCACATCTGCTGGAGGAATAATACCTGTTTTTTCTTTGTACGTAATTCCAAAACCATGAGAGAAATAAAGCGACTTACCAGCCGTCAAATATTTCTTCACGGTAGGCCATACCTCAATTTGAGCCGCATCTGATAATAAGTAACAAATAATGGTCCCTTTTTCCAATGCCTCCTCAATTTCAAATAAGGATACGCCTGGAACCCAGCCATCAGCAACGGCCTTGTCATAGGTTTTTCCTTTTCTTTGACCTACAATTACATTCAGGCCATTGTCCTTCATGTTTAATGCTTGGCCAGGACCTTGTACCCCATAACCGATCACCGCAATGGTTTGATCTGATAATACTTGTCTAGCTTTCTCTAATGGAAACTCTTCTCTAGTAACTACGTCTTCTACAACACCTCCGAAATTAATCTTTGCCATTTTAATTCTTGTTTAATTTATTATTCTTTCATTTTATACAATTTCCCAATTACCTTCTTCAGGTAAAAACTCAACTAAGCCTTTCTCCGTTTTTCCAACCGCCACTCTTCCAGACTTAACGTATTCCAAAATTTCCCAGTTTTTCATGTAGGAATAAAACTCATGGATTTCTTCTTCAGTCCCATTTTTTTCTACCACCACATATTCCAATCCCCAATGAACCACTTTAGCATTCCAATCTAAATTGATCGTTTTAACATCCAAAGGTTCACATCCCAAAGGTGTTGAGATCTTAAATAATGCAATCTCATTAAAGACTATTTCATCATCCAAATACCCAAAAACGGCCAATACATCGGTAATTTTTCGTATTTGTCTAACTAACTTTTCAACAAACTCACGGCTTTCACTGCGAATGACAATCGTAAATCGAGATACTCCTTTTCGCTCCGTCTCAGAAACGGTTAAGCATTCAATATTGATGCGCCGACGCGTAAATATGATGGTGATTCGGTTTAATAAGCCAACCGTATTTGTCGTAAAAACAGAAATCGTATAATTTGTCAACATATGTTACTCTAGCCTTATACTCGTTACGCAACCTCCCGAAGGAACCATTGGAAATACATTTTCCTCTTTTTCACAAACAATTTCCAATAAATAGGGCTTATCAGAGCTCAATAAAGTATCCAAAGATTCACTCAATAAATTTCGGTCACTCACTTTATGACCATCAATGCCAAAACCCTTGGCAATCGTAATGAAATCCGGGTTTTGTAATTCGACAAAGGAGTAGCGATTATCAAAAAACAATTGTTGCCACTGACGAACCATCCCCAAAAAATTATTATTTAAAATGATAATTTTAACAGCAAGCCCACTTTGTGCAATCGTACCCAATTCCTGTAAAGTCATTTGAAATCCACCATCTCCTATGACAGCGACTACTTCCCGATGAGGAACTGCCACTTTGGCTCCAAATGAAGCCGGCAATGCAAATCCCATCGTTCCTGCACCCCCCGAGGTAATCATGGAGTTCTGTTTTTTAAATCGGTAATACCGATTTGTTATCATTTGATGCTGGCCTACATCGGTCACAACCACAGCTTCTCCCTTCGTTTTATCTGACAACAAAGCCACAGCCTCTCCCATTTTAATATGATTTCCATCATGGAACAAATCCTTTTTGGTTATTTTCTCATATTCCTCATCATCGTATTTTTTAAACTCAGCACGCCATTCTGAATGGTCCGCCTTTTTAACTAAAGGCAATAAAGCTTTCAAAGCTGCCTTAGCATCCCCCACCACTGGTGCATCCGCTTTCACATTTTTACCTACTTCACTTGGATCTATTTCGATGTGAATCACCTTAGCTTGTTTTGCATAAGTGGACAAATCACCCGTGATTCGATCATCAAATCGCATTCCAATCGCAATCAATAAATCACAAGAGTTAGTCAAAACATTCGCCCCATAATTTCCATGCATACCAGGCCAGCCGACAAAAAGTGGGTGGTCAGCATCCATAGCTGACATCCCTAAAAGAGTCGTAGCTACGGGTATTCCTGTTTTATCTACAAATTCATTTAATTCTTTTTCCGCACCCGAAATTAAAATTCCATGTCCTGCTAATATATAAGGACGTTTGGCCGCATTAATTAATTTAGCCGCAGCCTCCACATGTTCGACTTTGGGCTCAACACGGGGTTTATATGAAATTAACGTTTTGCACAATTTATACTGATATGGAATCGTCATTAAGTCGGTTTGTGCCGTACGTGTTATGTCAATCAAAACGGGACCTGGACGACCCGTTTCCGCGATGTAAAATGCTTTGGCTATTATCTCAGGAATCTCGTTGGCATCAACTACCTGATAATTCCATTTGGTCACAGGCATCGACATTCCGATCACATCGCATTCTTGAAATGCATCCGTGCCTAATAAATTAGCTTTCACTTGGCCCACAATACATACCATAGGTGTGGAATCCAACATCGCATCTGCGATGGGCGTAATTAAATTAGTCGCCCCCGGACCTGAAGTCACCAAACAAACGCCTGCCTTGTTCAACATTCTGGCATAGCCTTGAGCGGCATGGCCAGCACCCTGTTCGTGGCGAACTAATATATGTTTTAATCGATCCTGATAATCATAAAGTGCATCATATGTGGGCATAATGGCCCCACCCGGATACCCAAAAATAGTATCAACCCCTTGATCTACCAACGATTGGACGATAGCCTTAGCACCCGAAAAAAATTTCTTTTCTTCAGACTGGCCTGATTCAGCAATTTTGGTTTGGGTTTGTCCCATATTTAATCAGAATTTTATACTTCTATAATTTAAAATATAATCGAATGGCTAATTTAAGTCTTCAAAATTTAGAAAAAAACCTAAATCGAAATTTTTTACAAATCAGTCACGCAGCCAAAGCTTGCCGGACCTACATTTTTAATGTATTTGCGCAAAACTCCTGAAGTATGTGGGGAAACAATCGGTTTCCATAATTTACGTCTTTCAGCTAGCTCCTCATCCGAGACATGCAATATGATTTTATTGTCGACTGCGTCAATGGTAATTTTATCTCCATCCTTAACTAGGCCAATATTACCTCCCTCTTGAGCCTCAGGCGTAACGTGACCCACTACAAATCCATGGGTACCTCCTGAAAAACGCCCATCGGTAATCATCGCCACACTATTTCCTAAACCAGCACCCATTAAAGCCGATGTGGGCTTCAACATCTCTGGCATTCCTGGCCCACCTTTCGGACCCTCATTTCGAATCACAACGACATCCCCGGCTTTGATTTCGCCTTTTGACAAAAACTCCATCACTTCCTCTTCACGCTCACATACTTTGGCAGTCCCCTCAAAACGCTCACCCTCTTTTCCTGTAATTTTAGCCACCGCCCCATCAGGTGCTAAATTGCCATATAATATTTGTAAATGCCCCGTCACTTTAATTGGATTTTCAATGGGAAGAATAATTTTCTGTGTGTCAAAATTCAAATCGGGAGCCTCCGCTAAATTTTCTGCCATCGTCTTTCCTGTTACGGTCATACACTCCCCATGTAAAAATCCTTTTTGCCATAGATATTTTAATATGGCAGGCATTCCGCCGATGGCCAACACATCCTCCATGTAATATTTTCCGGAAGGCTTTAAATCAGCAATCAGTGGCGTGCGGTCTGAAATATCTTGAATATCCTTCATCGTGAATGACACTCCAGCTGAATGAGCAATGGCCAAATAATGCAAAACCGCGTTGGTTGAACCTCCTAAGGCCATCACCACCGTCATTGCATTTTCAAATGCATGTCGACTCATAATATCCCTTGGGCAAATATTTTTTTCCAGCAATACTTTCATCGCTGCACCTATCGCTAAACATTCTTCTTTTTTCCCTTCATGCGTAGCCGGATAGGAAGAAGAATTTGGCAAAACTAAACCCATTGCCTCCATGGAAGATGCCATGGTATTGGCTGTATACATGCCTCCACAAGCTCCTGCTCCCGGTATCGAATTGCGAATTACCCCCTCATAATCTTCATCAGAAATGGTACCCGCATATTTTTTACCTAAGGCCTCAAAAGCCGAGACAATATCCAATTTTTCTCCTTTGTACATTCCGGAACGAATCGTTCCTCCGTAAACCAACATCCCCGGTCGGTTTAATCTAGCCAAAGCCATCATAGCGCCCGGCATATTTTTATCACAACCCACTACGGCAATAACGCCATCGTACCATTGCGCACCCACTACATTTTCAATGGAATCAGCAATAATATCTCTTGACGGAAGTGAATAACTCATTCCATCATTGCCATTCGTCATTCCATCTGAAACACCTATCGTATGAAAAATAAGACCAACCATCCCATTTTCTTGAATTCCCTTTTTTACATGAACCGAAAGTCCATTCAAATGCATATTGCAAGGATTACCTTCGTAACCTGTACTTGCAATACCTATTTGCGCTTTATTCATGTCCTCAGAAGTCAAACCAATGCCATATAGCATCGCTTTTGCAGCTGGGTTCGTGATTTCTTGCGTAAGTGTTCGAGAGAATTTATTTAATGACATAAGGCAATTGATCCATTTTTTTCAAACCACAAATATAGGTAAAGCAATTTGTTCTTCCTTAAATTTCACCAAATAAACTATGGTTTTTTAACGAATAACAGAATTAATTAGACTAAAATCCTTAAACAATGGCAGGTTTATTCTCTCCTACCTGTTGGCGCCACATGGCATAATACAAACCCTTTACCTCGAGCAAACTTTCGTGATTGCCCTGCTCCACGATCATACCTTTTTCTAGTACATAAATTCTAGTTGCATGCATGATTGTCGACAAACGGTGGGCAATCAAAATCGTTAAATGCGCAGAGGCCTGAGATACGGAACGAATCGTTTCAGAAATTTCCTCCTCGGTCAACGAATCTAATGAGGAAGTGGCTTCGTCGAAAACCAATAAATTAGGCTCCCTTAACAATGCCCTAGCTATGCTTAATCGTTGTTTTTCACCTCCAGAAACTTTTACGCCCCCCTCGCCAATCATCGTATCCAAACCTTTATCGGCCCTGGCTAACAAGCTTTGGCATGCGGCCTTATCCAGCACCGACATACATTGTTCGTCTGTTGCATCAGGATTTACAAACAATAAATTTTCTCGAATGGACCCTGAGAAAAGTTGGGTATCCTGAGTCACAAACCCTATCTTTTTTCTTAATTGGTCAAAATCAATCGCATCTCCAGATTCTCCATTATAGAAAACTTGGCCTTGTTTGGGACGATATAAACCCACTAATAATTTGACCAAAGTAGATTTACCCGCACCAGAAGGTCCGACAAAAGCAATCGTTTCGCCACCCTTCACATCAAAACTAATCTCGTTCAAAGCCGAGGTCGTCGCAGATTGATGTTGGAACGAAACTTTATCAAATGCCAATCGGTCTATCTGCTTAATCAAAATTGGATTTACAGGCTTACGCTCCGTTGGGATATCTAAAATCTGTTCAAAATTTTGCAGGGAAACCTCTGCTTCCCGATAAGTATTAACCACATTCCCAATTTCTTGCAATGGATTGAAAAGGAAGAAGGAATAAATATTTAACGAATAAAATTGGCCTATGGTAATCTTACCTTGATAGATCAAATAAATCAAAACCACCACCATCAACATCCGTAACAAATTGACACATGTCCCCTGGACAAATGCCATCGAACGAACATAGCGTACCTTTTTCAATTCCAATTTTAAAATCTTATCCGTCGTCGCATTCAATTGGCTTATCTCCTGCTCAGCCAATCCTAATGATTTCACTAACTCAATATTTCTCAAAGACTCGGTGGTAGAACCTGCCAAACCCGTCGACTCTTTAACAATTTGAATCTGAATGACTTTAATTTTTTTACTTAAAACCGAAGACACATAACCGATCAAAGGACCCGTAACTAAAAACAAAGGCATCACCATCCAATGGACCGAGAATGCATAGACCGAGATAAAAACCAAAGCGATGACCGACTGGAATAAAATATTAATTCCCAGCGTGATTAATTTTTCTACATCGGTTCGGACTTTTTGAAGCTTCCCCAATGTTTCACCTGATCGTTGGTCCTCAAAAGTCTCATAAGGTAGCTCAAGAGAATGTCTGATCCCATCCGAGTACAGATTAGCACCTACTTTTTGAGTCACGGTATTGATCATGTAATCTTGGAAATTTTTAGCTACCCGACTGACAAAAGCAACACCTACAGATGCTAAAGCTAATGGCCAAATCGCTGAAATAAATTGGTCCATGGTATGCGTATCTGACCGATAAACAGC
>CAMARL010000025.1 GCA_945860325.1 Spirosoma fluviale
GATGGCAAAAAGACCATGTCTCGTCATTATCAGTTTGAGTCAATTTTGTCTAATACGGGAGCTAACGCAGATTATCGTTCAAGCTACAAACCATCGCAAGAAGGTTTAGTTGCCCTTTCCTTGTATAATGCAGTTGCCAAATTATCAGGAGCAGCTATACTTTCAGGTGCCAGCATTAATGTAGATCACTTAGAAAAAGCAGCCACAGATCTTGTTGCTTCAAAAGGTGCATCGATTATCGTATCTGGATCAAATGACCCAGAAGTACAAAAGATTATTGCCGCGACTAATAGTTTAGTTGGCGCCTACGGAACCACCATCAACACTGGCTTAGCTGTTCATTACCGTCAGGGAAATGATATGGCAATGGCTAATTTCATTAAGGAATCTTCAGCGGGAAGTATTGCTGCCGTAATTTTCTACAATGCAAATCCAGTTTATAACCATCCAATGGGAGCAGCGCTTGCAGCTGCTCTACCTAAAATAGGATTAAGTTTAGCAACGAATGATCGGGCAGATGAAACCGCATCTTTATGTCAGTTCATTGCTCCAGATTCTCATTATTTAGAATCATGGAATGATGCTGAACCTAAAGCTGGTTTTTATTCATTAAGCCAGCCGACGATTTCGACGATTTTCAAAACGCGTCAAGCGCAATCAAGTTTCTTGGCTTGGGCTGGCTTATCGTCTGATTTTGCTGCTTACCTAGAAAGCAATTGGGAGAAAAATATTTTAAAAGGTGGTGCCGTAGCGTGGAAAAATGCCTTGCACGATGGCGTTTTTGAGCCTAATGCAGTTAATATATCTGCAGCGTCTCCTTCGGTAGATGTAGCCGCTTCAGCAGCTGCGATCAACAAATCTTATACCGCAACTTCTACAAATTTAGAAATAGCTGTATATGAAAAAGTAGGTTTAGGTACAGGTTCTCAGGCAAATAACCCTTGGTTGCAAGAATTCCCTGAGCCCGTTTCGAAGGCTTGTTGGGATAATTACGCTGCCATTTCACAACCTACAGCAACTAAATTAAAATTAACGCAAGGCGATTTAGTTGAGGTAAGTGCCAAAGGATATAAAGTAACCCTTCCCGTGTTAGTCCAACCAGGACAAGCTCAAGATACGATTGCGATCGCCATCGGATATGGACGTACTAAAGCTGGTAAATCAGCGGATGGAGTTGGAGTAAATGCTTACCCATTCATTTCTGAAATTAATGGAGCATGTGTAGGGATTAATATACAGGGTGTAACGATAACGCCAACCGGCGAGACAAAAGACATTGCGCAAACACAAACTCACCATACCGTGATGGCACGCCAAGCGGTTGTTCAGGAAACTGTTTTGGGAAGTTTTGTAAAGGATCCACTTTCGGGACGTTATAATCCACAAGTTTCAACGGCCGAAGGAAAGAAAGATGCAACCGATATTTCATTATGGAATGGCCACAAATACAATAACCATGCGTGGGGAATGGTCATCGACCTAAATACATGTACAGGTTGTTCTGCCTGTGTTATTTCATGTTCAGCTGAAAATAATGTGCCTGTTGTAGGTCGCCAAGAAGTAATTAATCGCCGCGAAATGCACTGGATGCGTATCGATAGATATTATTCTTCAGATGCAGACGTAGAAGATTTAAAAGGATTGGAAATAGCTTCTGACAATCCAGAGGTGGTATTCCAACCGATGTTATGTCAGCATTGCAATAATGCGCCTTGCGAAACGGTTTGTCCGGTGTTAGCGACGACGCACTCTTCAGAAGGATTAAATCAAATGACTTATAACCGTTGTATTGGAACTCGTTATTGTGCCAACAACTGTCCTTATAAAGTACGTCGATTCAATTGGTTCCGTTATTTCCAAACAGATGATTTTGATTTTCATTTTAATAATGATTTGGGACGTATGGTCATCAACCCTGAGGTAACTGTTCGTTCACGTGGGGTGATGGAAAAATGCTCGATGTGTGTTCAAAGAATTCAAGCAGGTAAATTAGAAGCTAAAAAAGAGAAGAGAAGGCCAATCGACGGAGAAATCCAAATGGCTTGTGCACAATCTTGTCCGACGAATGCCATTACTTTTGGTGATATGAACGATCCAAGCTCAGAAATTTCTAAGTTATTAGAAGTGGAAAAAGAAGGGCGTGCATACCATGTGATTGAAGAAATAAATGTAAAACCAAATGTTTCTTATTTAATGAAAGTTCGCAATAAGGACTCTAAAAAAGAAGCTTAATCGTTCAATAAAATAAAAATTAACTAATATATGTCGCACGTTGTATCACCTATAAGAGAGAAACTAGTTACTGGTGGAAAATCTTATCACGATGTTACCCACGATATCTGCAAACAAGTAGAAGGGGAACCCACAAAAGAATGGAAATGGGCCTTTGGTATCTCATGTGTTGTTTTCGCTTACGGAGCATACTGTCTATTTTATACTTGGTGGCAAGGAATCGGAGTATGGGGTTTAAATAAAACCGTAGGTTGGGCTTGGGATATTACAAACTTTGTTTGGTGGGTTGGTATTGGTCACGCGGGGACATTGATTTCAGCGGTGTTATTATTGTTCCGTCAAAAATGGAGAACCTCGATCAACCGCTCAGCGGAGGCGATGACTATTTTTGCCGTTTTATGTGCGGCTTCCTTTATTTTGGCACACATGGGTCGTCCATGGTTAGCTCATTGGGCATTGCCATTACCTAATACGTATGGTTCATTATGGGTCAACTTTAACTCTCCGCTAGTTTGGGACGTTTTCGCAATTTCAACGTATTTATCTGTATCCTTATTGTTTTGGTACATGGGTTTAGTGCCGGATTTGGCTACTATCCGCGATCGTGCGACAACAAAAGCGAGTAAATTTTGGTACGGCTTTTTTAGTTTAGGTTGGACTGGTTCAGCAAAAACTTGGGCTCGTTATGAGTACATGTCATTGATTTTAGCGGGTATATCCACCCCATTAGTACTTTCGGTTCACACCATTGTATCCATGGACTTTGCCACATCCGTTATTCCGGGTTGGCATACCACGATCTTCCCTCCTTACTTTGTGGCGGGCGCGATCTTCTCTGGATTTGCGATGGTACAAACTTTGTTGTTAATTACCCGAGTAGTATTCCATTTAGAAGATTATATCACGATTGAGCATATTGAAATGATGAACATTGTCATCACGATTACGGGTTCGATTGTAGGTATCGCCTATCTGACTGAGTTTTTCATGGCCTGGTATTCAGGAGTTGAATATGAAAGTTATGCATTTATCAACCGTGCCACCGGTCCTTATTGGTGGGCTTATTGGATGATGATGACTTGTAATGTAATCTCACCACAGTTGTTCTGGGCAAAAAGCATCCGTACTAATTTACTAGTTAGTTTCTTTTTATCTATCGTCGTAAATGTGGGGATGTGGTTTGAGCGTTTTGTGATTATTGTTACTTCGCTACACCGTGATTATATCCCATCTTCATGGGCTATGTTCTCGCCGACTATGTACGACATCGGTGACTATATATTCTCGTTTGGATTGTTTTTTACCCTATTCTTTTTGTTTGCCAAATTCTTGCCTGTTGTTAACATGGCGGAAGTAAAAGCCGTGATGAAAGGGGTGTCTACAAACTATCCTGCGAAAAAAGCGAAAGCTTCTATAAAGACAGATGAATAATTGAAATAGGAAATATTAAGACTATGAGTTCGACTAATAATTACATTCTGGGAGTATATGATGATGAGGATGAGGTTTTACATGCCGTAAGCGAAGTAAAATCAAAAGGTATCAAAATTGAAGAAGTGTATACCCCATTCCCAATTCACGGGCTTGATACAGCATTAGGCCATCCCCGCACGCGTTTACCTATTGCAGCTTTTATGTTTGGTTGCTTGGGATTAGTTTGTGCACAAGCATTAATTAATTATACAATGGTTTTTGATTGGCCTATGATCATTGGTGGTAAAGATTTCTTTGCATTACCCGATTGGATTCCAATTACATTTGAGGGAACTGTTTTATTTACCGCTTTTGGTTTAGTGACTACATTCTGTATTTCAAATGACTTATATCCAGGCAAGAAACCTGAAATTTTAGATATTAGAATTACAGATGACCGTTTTGTGATGGCCATCAATGTAGACAAAAACAAAAAGAGTGCAGCAGATATTAAGAAAGCCTTGAAGGATTCTGGAGCTGTAGAAGTAAATGTTAAATAATTTAATACGAACATTGTTCAAGAAGAAGTATAAAAATATGTTGAACCCAAGCAAATCAATTATTTTACTAGCAGGAATGGTCCTTGGATTATTATCATGTGGCAAAGACTACAATGATACTGGAACTGAATTCGCTCCTAATATGTATAATTCTGTAGGCTACGAGCCTATGACCCAATTACAAGGTGATACCAACAAAATCAATCCATTAGGAATGAATATGCGTTTACCAGTAGCGGGAACTGTTTCAAGAAAAATGTATTCAGGCGTTGACAGTTTGAAGAAGTCATTTTTATCTCAGGAATTGGTTTCAAAAACAATTCCTAATGATAGCATTTCTTATTCAGAAGCTTTATTAAATAACCCATTAGTGGCTACCCCTGAAAACATCGAAGCAGGTAAATTACAATATGAGCGTTTTTGCCAGCATTGCCATGGGGAAACAGGAAAAGGAGATGGGCCTGTTGCAAAAGCATATAAGGGTGTACCTGTTTACTCCAGTGACGCATTAAAAACGGTTAATGATGGACATATTTACCATACGATTACCCATGGAAAAGGACGTATGTGGCCACATGGATCACAAATTTCATCTCAAAACAGATGGAAAATTGTGCTTTATGTACACGAATTGCAAAAACAATAAGAACTCATTCATTTAAATTAAAATAGAGAACAAAATGGCGGGACATTCACATTTTTCCCCAGCAAACGTAGAAGAGCATTTTGAATTCAGCTCGGAAGGAAAGAAAAGAATCATTTATGGTTTCATTGCAGGAATAGTAGCTTTAATAATCGGTATTTACTTACTTTCAAAAGGCGAGTCAGGAGGACATGAAGTAGCTGCTGCCGGGCACGAGGCTGCAAATGCTGGACACGAAGCCGCAAATGCGGGCCATGAGGCAGTTGCTGCTGGGCATGAGGCTGCAGGCCATGAGGCAGTTGGACATTTATCGGGAGGAGCCGCTTCTCACCAACCTGCTGCCGAGGAGCATTACGATTGGACTAATCGTATCTGGGCAAACGTTTGGTTGAACGCAGTCTTTTTTACTGGTATTTCTGTCATAGGCATGTTCTTTGTTTCTTTGCAATACTTAGCTAAGGCTGGTTGGTCTTCTGTTTTAAAGCGTGTACCTGAAGCATTTCCAAAATTCTTATACGTTACACTACCTATTTTACTGGCTGTATTTTTCTTCAAAGGCGACGTAATCTTCCATTGGATGCACCACGGAGTTACTGAAGTGGGCAGTGAAAACTATGATAAAATTATTGCTGGCAAATCAGGCTATTTAAATAAAACATTTTTTATCGCGCGTCTAATCGGTTTTGGAGCTATTTGGTTGATCCTTTGGAACATGTTACGTAAAAAATCGTTAGAAGAAGATTTAGTTGGCGGCACTGAAATATTCACCAAATTAGTTCGTATTGGAGTTGCCTTCATCGTCATCTTTGGCTTGTCAAGCTCTATGTTTGCTTGGGATTGGGTGATGTCGATTGACACCCACTGGTTCTCCACGATGTTCGGTTGGTACATGTTTTCTTCATGGCATGTAACGGGCTTGGCCATCATCACCTTAACCGTTTTATTATTAAAAGACAAAGGATATATGTCTTATGTAAATGAAAATCATTTGCATGATATGGGTAAATTTATGTTTGCGTTCTCTATCTTTTGGTCTTACGTATGGTTCTCACAATTTTTATTGATTTACTACGCGAATTTCCCTGAAGAGACTATTTATTTCTTAGAAAGATGGGAAGGACACAATAAAATTTATAAAACTTCAGAAATTTTAAACATTTTATTTAACTTTTTATTCCCTTTCTTAGTTTTAATGACTAGAGATGCAAAACGTACGCGAATCTTCTTAAAGATTGCCTGTTTCTTTATCATTAGTGGACATTATATTGATTTTTATCAAATGATTATGCCAGGAGTAGTAGGGCCTCATGGAGGATATGGTTTAGTGGAATTTGGAATGTTAACTGCATTTTCATGTGCCTTTATTTATGTTATTTCGGATGAATTAACCAAGGCAAGTTTGGTGGCTAAAAATCACCCATTCTTAGTAGAAGCATTGCATCACGATATTTAATTTTAAGATTTAAATTTATCATTTATGAATTACTTAATAGGTCTTTTAGCCATAGTATTCTTCTTCTTAGCTGTTTCAGTGATCACTAAGAGTGTAAAATTAAACAATAAGTTAAGTGGTACAGAGAATGAAGATTCTACTGTTGACAACTTCAACAATGCCAACGGGATAGGAATGCTCATATTCTGGCTATTGTTTGTTATCCTAGGATCATGGTCATTTCTACATTCAAAACCGGATTTCTTACCTGTAGCCGCTTCAGAGCACGGAGTTAGGACGGATAGCATGTTTTGGACATCCATGGCCGTTGTCACATTTGCTTTCTTTATTAGTAATACCTTGTTGTTTTATTTCGCTTTTAAATACCGTTTTAATAAAAACAGGAAGGCGACATTTTATCCGGTCAACCATAAATTGGAGTTGATCTGGACCATAGTTCCTGCAATTGTCATGGCCATTTTGGTGTTTACGGGTTGGAGAACCTGGAGAGATATTACCTCTCAAGCACCAAGTAACTCGGCTGTGATTGAGTTAACGGGTCATCAATTTGGTTGGTATGTACGATATGCCGGAGCGGATGATGGCCAATTAGGTAATGTGAATTATAAGTTAATTGACGAGACAAATAGTTTAGGAATTGATTTCACGGATAAAAGTTCATTTGACGATTTTACGGCCACTGAATTACACTTGCCAAAAGGGCAACCCGTTCTTTTAAAAATTAGAGCACAAGACGTTTTGCATTCTGTTTATTTGCCATTCCATCGCGTGAAAATGGACGCGGTACCGGGTATGCCAACAAAATTTTGGTTTATCCCAACGATATCAACGGATGAAATGCGTGCCAAATTAGGTAAGCCCGATTTTAACTTTAAGGTAAATTGTACAGAGGTTTGTGGACGTGGGCATTTTGGTATGTCAATAACCGTGTTTGTTGACGAGCCAGAGGATTATAAAAAATGGGTGGCCGAACAAAAGCCATTCTTAGCTACCAACCCAAGTTATTTAGACAAAGTACCGGCTAATTTAAAGGCAAAAGCCGGTAAATATATTCCAACGGAGCCTATCGCTACAGATAGTACAGAAGCAGTTAGTGTTAATTAATTAGATATAGAAATAAGAAAACAATACATAATATGTCAACAGCCATATCCACAGCAGAAGAAGTTCACACACATGACCACGATCATGATCACGAGCATGAGCATCATGAATTAGGTTTTATTCGTACGTACATCTTTTCAGAAGATCATAAGACTATTGCCAAGCAATACCTGATATCCGGTATTTTATGGGCATTTATCGGAGGGTCATTATCTATTATTTTTCGATTACAATTAGGCTTTCCAGGCATGTCCATGGAATGGTTAAGGCCATTATTGGGCGGATGGATTGACGAATCTGGGAAACTTGATAAGGAATTTTACTTAGCCATGGTCACCATGCACGGAACCATTATGGTATTCTTTGTATTGACAGCTGGTTTATCTGGAACCTTTTCTAATTTCTTAATTCCATTGCAAGTAGGAGCCCGCGACATGGCCTCCGGATTTATCAATATGTTATCGTATTGGTTCTTCTTCTTGTCTTCAGTCATTATGTTTTCATCCCTCTTCATCGAAACAGGACCTGCTTCCGGGGGTTGGGTAATTTATCCACCTTTAAGTGCTTTGCCACAAGCAATGCCAGGTTCAGGATTAGGAATGACGCTCTGGTTAACCAGTATGACCTTCTTTATTGTATCATCTTTAATGGGTGGTATCAATTATATCTGTACCATCATTAATTTACGTACGAGAGGAATGACGTTTACGCGCATGCCACTAACTATTTGGTCATTCTTCTTTACAGCTGTGTTGGGATTGTTATCTTTCCCAGTATTACTATCAGCGGCTTTATTGTTAATCTTTGACCGTTCTTTTGGAACATCATTCTATTTGTCTGAAATTTATATTCAAGGTCAAGCATTACCAAACGTAGGTGGTTCGGCTATTTTATACCAACATCTATTTTGGTTCTTAGGACATCCAGAAGTATACATCGTTTTACTTCCGGCGCTAGGAATGACTTCTGAGATTATAGCAACTAATGCGCGTAAGCCAATATTTGGATACAGAGCCATGATTGGTTCTATGATGGGAATCACCGCATTAGCCTTTATCGTTTGGGCACATCACATGTTTGTGACGGGTATGAATCCATTCCTTGGATCCGTATTTATGTTTCTTACTTTAATCATTGCCGTACCTTCTGCGGTTAAAGCTTTCAATTACATCACCACATTATGGAAAGGTAATTTAGTGTTTACGCCGGCTATGTTGTTCTCCATTGGTTTAGTATCCATGTTTATTTCGGGAGGAGTAACGGGCATCATTCTAGGAAATTCCGCTTTAGATATTAATTTACATGATACTTATTTCGTGGTAGCTCACTTCCACTTGGTTATGGGTGCGGCATCATTCTTTGGTTTGATGGCTGGTGTTTATCACTGGTTCCCTAAAATGTTTGGCCGTATGATGAATAAGTCTTTAGGATACATCCACTTCTGGTTTACGTTTGTGGGTGTTTATATGGTGTTTTTCCCAATGCATTATATTGGAATTGCAGGTTTCCCACGTAGGTATTATACGTTTACTGCCTTAGGAAATGATAGTATGGCTGCCTTCACCGACATGAATTCGTTCATCTCCATCGCGGCAATCATTACATTCAGTGCTCAGGCAATCTTTGCTTGGAATTTCTTTTATTCCATCTTTAAAGGTAAAATTGCTCCAGCTAATCCATGGAAATCTAATACATTGGAGTGGACGACGCCTATTAATCCTGAGCACGGCAACTGGCCTGGAGAAATTCCAGCGGTGTATCGTTGGCCTTATGATTATAGCAAACCGGGTGCGCCAGATGACTTTATTCCTCAAAATGTACCGCATTCAGCTACACTAGAATCAAATTTACCTGAAGAAAACGCTGAAATAGCTCGTGAAAAAGATATTGACGGTTTATTAGGTGCTCAGAACGAGAGTTATACCCATTAATAAAAACTCATTCATACAAGATGCATCGAAATGATTTTCATTTGGATGCATCTTTTTTTTATCCTTGTCGACGTGTTTAGAACATTTGGAATAATTTCCTTAGTTAGTATTTACCTGCTCATTTTAGCAGGTGGAATCGTACGCAGTACAGGATCGGGAATGGGATGTCCAGACTGGCCAAAGTGCTTCGGTAGAATGATTCCCCCAACACAGGCATCTGAATTGCCCTTTAATTACCAAGAAATTTACAAAGAGAAATTGCATGGCCAAGTGCTGTTTAATCCTACCAAAACATGGATCGAATATTTAAATAGACTTTTAGGGGCATTAACAGGCGTCTTCGTCGTCATCACAACCTTTTTGGCCTTCAAACAAAATAAAAAAATATTTTATAATACGTTGGCCGCGCTAATTTTGGTCGTATTAAATGCCATACTGGGAAAATATGTCGTTGACTCATTTCTCTTGCCTGGCGTGGTCACAGCTCACATGTTATTGTCGATAGGCGTGATCTATTTTTTAATTAAAGCCTTAAACATTCATTCCCTTTCAGAAGTTAATGCCATAGAAAATCGCACATGGATAATGATCAATTTATGCATTGTTTTTCTACAAATATTATTGGGGACTCAAGTGAGGGAAAATGTGGATCATGTTATTTTGGAATTAGGAGAAACGGCGAAAGCGCAGTGGGTGGGCCAATTGGGTTTCATATTTATATCCCACAGAACATTTTCATGGTTATTAGTAATTAGTCACTTCATCCTTTGGAATAAGCTTAAAGACTCGACTTTGCAACGCTATCGGCACGGAATGATGGCATTGATTGGTATTTCATTTTTAACAGGAATTATGATGGCTTATTTTGCGTTCCCATTAGGAAGTCAAGCCATTCATTTATTCATTTCGCTGGTGTTAATTGGCCTACATATGAACAATTACATTAGAACCAAGTCCATTCATGTCTAACATCAAACCCTATATTGCCCTATTAAAATCAAGGCTTTCGATAACCGTGGCCTTCTCGGGTACTTTTGGGTATATACTGGCGCCTATTAAACATGAGCCATTGGGACTAATTTTAATTTCATTAGCAGGCTTTTTATTAACGGGCGCGGCCAATATCGTCAATCAATTAAAGGAGATTCCTTATGATAAATTGATGAAACGCACGGCTAATCGGCCTTTGCCCACTGAAACTTTAAATTCTAAACAAGCTTCCATTTTTGGCTATATATTAGTCGTGGCAGCCTTGGCACTCCTTAGCTATTTTTCATGGAAATCGGCTGCATTGGGATTCCTTTCCTACCTATTGTATGGATATGTTTATACGCCACTAAAGCGCGTGGGACCAATTTCAGTATTTGTGGGTGCATTCCCAGGCGCATTCCCGCCGATGATTGGTTGGGTTGCCGCCACGGGACATTTCGGATGGGAACCTGGGATCTTGTTTGCCATTCAGTTTTTCTGGCAATTTCCTCATTTTTGGGCGATTGCTTGGGTAGCCGATGAAGATTATCAAAGAGCTGGATTTAAAATGTTGCCCAATGATGGGAAGAAAGATATAAAAACAGCTTTTACCATTATGATTTATACCTTGTTTTTAGTGCCCTTAGGCTTTATCCCCTATTTGCTGCACATGGCCGGAATCACCTCAGCGATCATTACCGTCATAGCAGGAACTTTATTTTTATGCCAAACCTTTTATTTAATGATGAGACCCACAGATAAAGCTGCCAAGTGGATGATGTTTGGTTCTTTTTTATATTTAATTATTATTCAAATTGCCTTAATTCTTGATAAAATTTAACACATGAACACTGAAAAAATGACCCTTGAACCTGCTGAAACCAGGTCGATTAATCCCAAGGTATTTACCATGTGGTTATTCATAGTTTCTATCCTAATGTTATTTGCCGCATTCACCAGTGCCTACCTAGTCCGAAAGGCTGAAGGGAATTGGGTAGAGTTTAAATTACCTGATTTATTTAGTTATAGTACGGTCGTTTTGGTGTTAAGTAGTATAAGTATGCATTTTGCGTTAATTGCAGCAAAAAAAGACCAATTTAATGCCCTTCGAATAAGTATTTCTATTACTTTTGTACTCGGATTGTTATTTTTAATTATGCAATTTTACGGTTGGATCCAATTAGTGGAAATGAACGTATTTTTTGTGGGCAATCCGTCGGGATCTTTCGTGTATGTTTTATCAGGTTTACATGGTTTACACCTTGTTTCTGGACTAATCGTTTTGACATTTGCGCTAGTCGCAGCATTTCGATTTAAAATAAATGCAAAGTCGTTGACCCAAATTAAAATTTGTACCACATATTGGCATTTTTTAGATGCTTTGTGGATTTATTTATTTGTATTTTTATTGATTAACAATTAAGCTATTATCTATGTCAGTTGCTCACGCTGCCCCTGCCGTTCCAGAAAAATTCTCATGGTTAGGTGGTTCAGAACCACTTAAAGCTAGTTATGGAAAACTAATGATGTGGTTTTTCCTACTATCTGATACATTTACATTCTCGGCCCTTTTGGTTACTTATGGGATGATTCGTTTTAGCCAGCCATCTTGGAAGGGTACACCGAATGATTTTTATTTTTCCACGACACACTGGCCTATTCCAGAGAAGGTATTTGAAGCGGTTCCATTTTTACATGGGATATCGTTGCCACTTGTTTTCGTTGGTATAATGACGTTCATTTTGATTGCCTCTTCAGTTACGATGGTATTAGCAGTAGAGTCTGGTCACCGTGGTGATAAAAACGATGTAGAAAAATGGATGTTATGGACGATCGTTGGAGGATTTACATTCTTGGGTTCACAAGCTTGGGAATGGGGTCACTTCATTCATGGACCTGAAGATTTATCATTTGCAGCGAAGCAATTAGTAGATGGGGTCCTGACGCCCATCGAAGGGGCGAATTTAGTTCGTAACCCATATGGACCTCCTGCCTTTGCAGATTTGTTTTTCTTTATTACTGGATTTCATGGAACACACGTTTTTTCGGGTGTATTATTAAACGTACTTATATTTTTTAATGCGGCGACTGGAGTTTATCAAAGACGTGGTCATTATGAAATGGTCGAAAAAGTAGGTCTTTATTGGCACTTTGTTGACTTGGTATGGGTATTTGTATTTACATTTTTCTATTTAGTTTAATATTTAAATCGATCATATTATGGCTTCGCACGTAGCACACGAAACCTCGGAAAAAGAAATTCCACCTCCACAAACGGCGGCTATTTGGAAAACTTTTTGGATACTTTTGGTCTTAACCGCCATAGAGTTTGTCATTGCTTTTACACTACCTGCTAGTACACTTCGAGTAGCTATTTTCTCTGGGATGACGATTGTTAAGGCTTTTTATATTGTGGGCGAATTTATGCACTTGAAGCATGAAGTTAAGACCTTGATATGGATGGTGCTCATCCCCACGTTATTCGTAGTTTGGTTATTAGCTGCCCTAATGTTTGAAGGCGGTAACCTTTATTGAGTTTAGACTTCAGTTCCTTCTTGGGTTATGTATAAAAAGACAATCATATTATTTATTGTATTAATACTGCCTGTCTTTATTTATTTAGGCCTAAAGACATGGGGAACAAATCATTTTGTCCTTCCTCGCTACATTCCAGCCATCGATTCAACCACAGGCGAAATCAAAATGGGCAAGCGCCTAAATCCTCGTTGGGATGAATCAGAACTAGACACCATTTTCCAAACCATTCCTGCCTTTAATCTAGTGAATGAAAAAGGTCAAAGCTTTTCCTCATCAAGCTTAAAAGGAAAGATTTATGTGGCTAGCTTTTTCTTTACCAGGTGTGGCAGCATTTGTCCTAAAATCACGGGGCAATTATCCCGCGTGCAAGATACATTCAATAAAGAACCCGATCTGAAATTGATCTCCATTTCAGTAGATCCGGCCTTCGATCATCCAGAAAAACTACAGGCTTATGCCAAAAGGTTTGATGCTAATGAAGGACAATGGACTTTTTTGACAGGAGAAAAAAAAGTGATTTATCCGCTTATTTTAAACGGATTTCATGTTCCCTTAGCCGATGCGTCTGAATATGATGCGGCCATAAAAAATCCTGACGAAACATTTATCCACTCAGAGAGGTTAGTACTTGTAGATAAGGAAGGGGTGATTCGAGGTTTTTATGTGGGTACAGATAAAAAAGAAGTAGACCGATTATTAGTTGAGATTAAAGTTTTAAAAACGATTTATTCAAGCGAAAACATATTATGAGCCAATTTGCCATCGAAAAAAACGCGAAAAATGACAAATTAATCAATTTGATTTCATTGGTTATTCCCATCGCCGTAGCCTTATTAATTGGCATTCAAACCAAATTACCATTGGGCGCCTGGACTAAAACACTTCCACATGTAATCGGATTGATCAATAGCACAACAGCCATCAGTTTGATCATTGGCTTTATTGCCATTAAAAACAAAAATATTTCTAGCCATCGAAAAGCCATGGGAATCGCATTTGCGCAGGGCGGCCTATTTTTGATTTTGTATATTTTATATCACATTTCTAACCCTTCCACTGCTTTTGGGGGCCAAGGATTAATCAGACCTATTTATTATACTTTACTTTTTAGTCACATTGGCCTATCGATTGGCGTCGTAAGGCTTGTCTTATTTGCCATTTATCATGCGCTCAGTGGAGATATTGAATCTCATAAAAAAGCGGTTCGTTGGGCTTTCCCTATTTGGCTTTACGTTTCATTATCTGGAGTAGCTGTTTATTTTTTAATATCCCCGTATTATGTCTAAGTATCTTGTCATTTTATTGATGATTGGCTTTGTTTTAATTGGCATAGATGCCAATGCACAATGTGCGATGTGTAGGACAACGATAGAGAGTACCATTTCAAATGGACGTTCCAATATCGCAACCGGGTTAAATACAGGAATTTTATATTTACTTACAGCCCCTTATTTAGCGGTCGCTGTGATTGCATTCCTTTGGTTTCGCCAAAGCAAAAAAGTTCAGCAAGAGCGTATTTCAAAATGGCAATTGCGCCAAAAAGTGGCCCAATTATTAGGAAAATCAGATCAATCCCAGATTGGGAATTGAGTTAATTTGATTGTTTCGCCAAAAAAGATTTGGGTTGATTTTTCAAAAGAATCCGTATAGTCAGACACAAAAAACTGTCGGCCTACCACTTTCCCGTCATTCATCAAGTCCTCATCATGTAAGATTCTTTTAATTTCATTGGCGACAATGAGAGACGTATCAATAACTTCCACGGATCCTTGATAAAATTGATCAATCTGTTTTTTAATCAGCGGATAATGCGTGCAACCTAAGATCAAACCATCAATGTTTTGTAAAACAGGCTGCAGCAAATACTCTTTAATAATTTGCTCTGAAATCGTATGATTGAAAAACCCCTCCTCGATCATCGGGGCTAATAAAGGCGTAGCTAATGATTTAATGTGAACGTCCTTTCCCAAGGCCTCTGCTTTATGGGAATATATACCGGAGTTAACGGTTTGTTTTGTCCCAATTAAACCCAGGGTTTTTCCTGACCATTGTTGATCTAAAAATTGAATCACGGGATCAATTACATTGACAACTATCGCCTTGGTACCTACATAGGCCTTCACCAAATCATATGCCGCCGCTGAAGCAGAATTACATGCGATTAGAATTAATTTGCAATTCTTTTCCAACAATAAATTGCAGATTTTTACAGAATACGCTTGAATGGCTGTGGCAGATTT
>CAMARL010000026.1 GCA_945860325.1 Spirosoma fluviale
TAAGTCAGCTAAAGAAGTTTTCAAAAGCTTGCGCATGTGAAGCATTTCCTCGTCTACTACATTATCTTCTTCAGCCTTAGGAGTCTCAAAAGTCATTGTCTGATCTGAGAACAACATAAAGTGTTGGATCAAAATGTAAGCAGCACCTTTTAGCGCATCTTCAGGATGGATAGAACCATCTGTTTCAATGTCTAAAACTAATTTCTCATAATCTGTCTTTTGCTCTACACGCGTGTTCTCAATGCTAAATTTAACATTTTTGATCGGCGTATAAATCGCGTCGATAGCTATATGACCGAAAGGCAATTCGTTTGCACGAGGCTCATCTGCGGGTACATAACCACGTCCTTTTTCGATGAAAAGCTCAATATCTAATTCTTTAGAAGAATCAAGATGGCAGATCACTAAATCTGGATTTAAAACAGTAAAGTAGGGAGTAAATTTTGCGATATCTCCGGCAGTAATGGCTGTTTGGCCTTTTACTTTTAGAGTTACCTTATTCTCTAAAATCTCTTGTGCTTTCTTAAAGCGAATTTTTTTCAAATTCAAGATGATTTCAGATACATCTTCGTGAACACCTTCGATAGCTGAAAACTCGTGTAAAACACTTGATATTTTCACACTAGTGATTGCGTAGCCTTCCAGTGAGGAAAGTAAAATTCTACGAAGAGCGTTACCTATGGTAACACCGTAACCTTTTTCGAGTGGCTTGAACTCAAATAACCCGTGAAAGTCATCGGCTTTCTCCATTACAACTTTTTCGGGCATTTGGAATGCTAATATTGACATATTTCGTAGCTTAAAATGATACTGAAAAAACGTTATTGGTACTATTAAAAATCTCTAATAATTCGTTAATGATTACTTAGAGTACAATTCGACGATTGCCTGCTCGTTAAAGTTTTCAGGAATCTGGTCTCTTTCTGGAAGGGCAATAAACTTACCTACCATTTCAACACCATCCCACTCTAACCAGTTAAAGCGTTTTGGCGAACGACCGTCTAAAGAAGTTGAAACCACTTCTAAAGATTTTGACTTTTCACGAACACCGATTAATTGGCCCGGACGTAAAGAGTATGAAGGCACGTTAACCACTTCGCCATCCACATTGATATGTTTGTGAATAACTAATTGGCGAGCAGCACGGCGAGTAGGAGCAATGCCTAAACGATATACTACATTGTCTAATCTTGCTTCACACAATTTAATCAAGTTTTCACCAGTGATTCCCGCTTTTACAGCAGCTTTGTGGAACAAATTTTCGAACTGACGCTCTAAAATACCATAGGTATATTTAACTTTTTGTTTCTCCTTCAATTGCACCGCGTATTCAGAAACTTTTGATCGTTTTCCTTTACCGTGCATTCCGGGAGCATAGTTTTTACGAGATAATGCTTTACTCGGACCAAGAATCGCTTCACCGAATCGACGTGCAATCTTGGATTTTGGACCTGTATATCTAGCCATTTTTTTAAAAGTCATTAGGCCTCTTGTGCCCAATGAAGTAATTAGTTAAGTGAAAAAAAAGTGTTAGAGAAAATAATTACTAATTACCTAACACACAAAATAATCGTTAAACGCGACGACGTTTTGGAGGACGACATCCATTATGAGGCATCGGAGTAATATCACGTATCAGTGATACTTCGATTCCTGAGTTTTGGATGGTACGGATAGCAGACTCACGTCCAGCACCCGGCCCTTTTACAAAAACCTCTGCTTTTTTCATTCCAGCCTCAACAGCTACTGCGGCGCAGTTTGATGCAGCCATTTGTGCTGCATAAGGAGTGTTTTTCTTAGATCCACGGAAACCCATCTTTCCTGCTGAAGCCCAAGAAATCACTTGACCCGCTGAATTGGTAATGGAAATAATGATGTTGTTAAAGGAAGCTTTAATGTGTACTTGGCCTACTTGCTCAACTACAACAACTCTTTTCTTCGCTTTATCTTTTCTTTTTGCTTGTGCCATAATTTAATTAATCAAAAAGGGATGAGGTTTTACCTCGATTATTATTTAGTTACTTTTTTCTTGTTAGCAACTGTTTTTCTACGTCCCTTACGAGTACGTGAGTTGTTTTTAGTACGTTGGCCACGAACGGGAAGTCCCTTACGATGACGCAAACCACGGTAGCAACCGATGTCCATCAAACGCTTAATGTTTAATTGGACTTCAGACTTAAGCTGACCCTCCGTTTTAAACTCAGCGGCGATGATTGCACGGATAGCACTTGCTTCCGTATCATTCCACTCACCAGCTTTCTTATCATAAGAAACAGCTGCTTTCGTTAAGATCTTTTGAGCAGTACTGCGACCTATACCAAAAATATAAGTTAATGCAATCTCTCCTCTTTTTTTGTCGGGAATATCAACCCCTGCAATACGAGCCATATAGGTAATTAATTGTTGTGATTACTCATTTAATTTTATTCGAATTATCCTTGACGTTGCTTAAACTTAGGATTCTTCTTGTTTATTACATAAAGCTTACCGTGTCTACGGATCACTTTACAGTCTACACTACGCTTTTTAATGGATGCTTTAACTTTCATTTTATTAAAATTTATGGGCCAAAACCCTCATTTACTTATATCGATAAACAATTCTTGCCTTACTTAAATCATAGGGCGACATTTCTAACTTTACCTTATCTCCAGGTAAAATCTTAATGTAGTGCATCCTCATCTTACCCGAAATATGGGCAATCACCTGATGCGTATTTTCTAATTCAACCCGAAACATCGCGTTCGAAAGAGCTTCCAAGATTATTCCATCTACTTCTATCGAAGATTGTTTGGCCATAGTTTTATGTTAAATATTCAACAATATTGTTGAGCTTTTAATTACTTCTTCTATATAGGAAAACGTAGTTAATATCAACGGTTCATCTTTACTTATACCTATTGTATGTTCAAAATGAGCCGAAGGTTTGCGATCCTGAGTTCGGATGGTCCAACCATCCTTATCTACTGAGATCTGGCGCTTCCCTAAATTGATCATCGGTTCTATGGCTATCACCATTCCTTCTTTCAATTTAGCTCCATCGCCCCTGCGTCCATAATTAGGAACTTCGGGACTTTCGTGTAAGCTTTTACCAACACCATGCCCCACTAGCTCCCGAACGACCCCATATCCGAATGACTCCGTATAGGATTGAACTGCATAAGCAACATCACCAATTCGCTTTCCATTTTGAGCTTGCTTTAAACCCAAGTACAAGGACTCTTTCGTCACTTGCAATAATTTTATTACTTCTGGTTTCACCTCCCCAATGCCATACGTGTAGGCACTGTCGGCATGAAACCCATTTTTATAAACACCTGCGTCTATCGCTATGATGTCTCCTTCTTTTAAAGTCAAATCACCAGGCAATCCATGCACCACCACATCATTCACAGAAATACATAATGAATATGCGTATTTCTTATTTCCAACCTGATAATTCAGGAAAGAAGGATGAGCTTTGTGGTCTGATATAAACGTGTAAGCTATTTTATCTAATTCCAACGTAGTAATTCCAGGCTTAATGGCCTTCGCTACCTCCGCATGGCATCTCCCAAGAATATCTCCATTATCACGAATAATGGCCATTTCATCAGAAGACTTTAAATAAATCATCTTAACGAGTAATCACCTCCGAACGCCCTTTTACGCGTCCTGATTGCATTAAACCCTCGTACTTTCTCATCAACAAATAACTTTCAATTTGTTGCAATGTATCTAATACCACTCCTACTAAAATCAACAAAGATGTTCCACCAAAAAACGATGCAAATCCACGTGTGACCCCAAATAAATTGGCAACAGCAGGTAATATCGCGATAGCCGATAACATAAATGCGCCCGGCAATGTAATTCGATCTAAAATGTTGGCAATAAAGCTAGACGTATCTTCGCCCGGCTTAACACCCGGAACAAAACCACCTCCACGCTTCATATCATCTGATATTTGGGTAGGGTTAATCGAGATCGCCGTATAAAAAAATGTAAAAACAATAATTAATAAGGCAAATAACGCATTGTACTGCCATGTCGTAAAATCACCAAAAGCCTGAGCTACCGATGAAGCAAATTCGCTTTTTTCTGCAAATGATTGAGATACCAAACCTGGAATAAACATCAAGGCCTGTGCAAAAATGATTGGCATTACACCCGAAGCATTTAATTTTAAAGGGATGTATTGACGCTCACCACCGACAGACATTTTGCTTCCAGCTACTTGTTTAGCATATTGAACAGGTATTCGACGAACCGCCTGAGTCACCATAATAGCTCCCATTACGACAAAAAACAAAGCTACAATTTCAATAACAAACATTAATGCACCTGACATGCCCCGTGATCCCGCCTCCTGTAAAATAGAAGATGGAAAACGAGAAACGATACCGATCATAATCAACATGGATATACCATTTCCAATTCCTTTATCTGTAATTTTCTCTCCTAACCACATACACAACATGGTTCCTCCAATCAATATTGCTACTCCATATAATCTAAAAAACCATGGGTCAACCATAATCGCCTCACTCGGAATAGTAACTTGTAAATACGTAAATCCTTGAGCAGCCGTAACAAATATGGTTAAATAACGCGTAATCTGATTTAACTTCTTACGTCCAGATTCACCATCTTTCTGCATTTTTTGAAAATACGGAAGCGCAATAGTCAATAATTGAATCGCAATAGAAGCAGAAATATATGGCATGATGCCTAATGCAAAAACGGATGCATTACTCAAAGCCCCTCCAGAAAACATATTCAATAAGCCGAAAAGCCCACCGTCACCTGCTTGAGTTAATTTTGTAGCATCCACACCAGGCAGAACTACATAAGAACCTAAACGGAAAAAAGTAATAAAAAGCAACGTATTAAGAATACGGCCTCTTAATTCCTCAATCGAAAAGATGTGCTTAAAAGTTGTTATTAACTTATTCATTCGTCTTATATAGAAGATTAATCAACAATTGCTTTTCCACCTGCAGCTTCAATGGCTGTAATGGCGGCTGAAGAAAATCCTTTTGCATGAATTTCTAAGGCAGATGTTAATGCACCCCTGCTTAAAATTTTCACTAAATCAGATTTAGATACTAAACCGTTTGAATAAAGTGTTTCAAAATTAATCACCTTCAATCCAGCTGATTCAGCTAAAGCTTGTAAGGTATCTAAATTGATCGCTTTGTACTCTACACGATTGATATTTTTAAAACCAAACTTAGGCACACGACGTTGAAGTGGCATTTGACCTCCTTCAAAACCGGGTTTACGAGAGTATCCAGAACGAGACTGCGCTCCTTTATGTCCACGTGCAGAAGTTCCACCTAATCCGGAACCTTGACCACGACCAACTCTTTTTCTTGTTTTTACTGAGCCTTCTGCAGGCTTTAGTGATGATAATTTCATTTTATTCTTGGCTTAGCGCTACTTTCTAACAAGTAACTCGCGTGTTAATTAAATATTTTCAACAACAATTAAGTGGTTTACGGCACGAATCATACCTGCAATAGCTGGATTTAATTCATGCTCAACACTCTTACGGATTTTACCTAATCCTAACGCTTGGATCGTACGTTTCTGTACTTCCGGACGCTTAATTGCGCTTTTAACTTGTGTAATTTTAACTTTAGACATCGTATGTTCTTTTTTTGAGGCTAATAGCACTCGTATTATCCATTAAAAACTTTAGCTAACGAAATTCCTCTTTGGAATGCAACGCTGTGTGGTGCTCTCATTTTCACCAACGCATCGATGGTCGCCTTGACCACGTTGTGTGGGTTAGAACTTCCTTTAGATTTTGCAAGTACATCATGCACACCCGCAGATTCTAAAACAGCACGCATCGCACCACCTGCGATCAATCCAGTTCCTGGGGCAGCTGGCTTAATTAAGACAAAACCACCAGAAAATTTACCTAATTGCTCGTGAGGAACCGTATTTTTCAACAAAGGAATTTTAAACAAATTCTTTTTTGCATCTTCAATCCCTTTTGTAATCGCATCCGTTACTTCGTTTGCCTTACCTAATCCGTAACCTACAGTCCCGTTACCATCTCCTACTACAACAATAGCAGAAAAACTAAAACGACGACCCCCTTTTACCACTTTGGCAACACGGTTAATGGATACCACCTTCTCCTTCAATTCCCCCTCGTTAACCTTAATTGGTTTTGCTTGTAATTGTGACATATCTCTTATTAAAATTGTAAGCCACCCTCGCGAGCACCTTCAGCTAATGATTTAATTCTACCATGATATAAATAACCGTTACGGTCAAAAACTACTTTCGTAATTCCAGCAGCTTTTGCTTTTCCAGCAATCGCAATACCCACTGACTTAGCAGCTTCTACATTGTTATTTACCTTTCCTTTAACATGTGATGTCGCTGAAAACAAAGTCTTTCCAGCCAAATCATCTACAATTTGAGCATACACCGAAGTGTTTGAACGATACACAGTTAAACGCGGACGCTCAGCTGATCCAGTTATTTTTGCACGAATTGCACGCTTAATGCGAATTCTACGTAAATCTTTTAATGTTGACATTTTTTACCTGTTTGTGTGGATTTCCGGCCCACGCTTATAATTTATTTCTTACCGCCCGCTTTACCAGCCTTACGACGAACTTGCTCACCCACAAAACGAACACCTTTACCTTTGTACGGCTCCACTGGACGTAATGATTTTATTTTTGCAGCCACTTGGCCGATCAATTGCTTATCTATTCCATTTAACTTAACCATCGGATTTTTTCCTTTCTCCATCGCCGTAACAACTTTAATCTCCGAAGGAATCGCCATGAAAATCATGTGTGAATATCCCAAACTTAATTCCAAAATATTTCCTTGATTCGCAGCCTTGTAACCAACCCCGATAATTTCAAGATCCTTTTGGAATCCTTCACTTACACCCACAACCATGTTATTGATTAAAGAACGATATAAACCATGCATGGCCTTGTGACGCTTTTGCTCCGTAGGACGCTTAACAGTTAATATATTTCCTTCTATCTCAACGATGATATCTTGATCAATTTGTTGAGACAAAGTCCCCTTAGGACCATTTACCGTAACCAAATTACCAGCCGATATATCCAAAGATACTCCTGCAGGTAATGTGATAATCTTATTTCCAATTCTAGACATAATAATTCTATATGCTTAAATTACGAGTTGCCTCCTTTCAGCGTGAAACAATAATTAATATACGTAACAAAGTACTTCTCCACCTACGTGAAGTGTACGGGCTTCTTTATCTGTTATAACTCCTTTAGAAGTAGATAAAATGGCAATGCCTAAACCATTCAAAACGCGTGGAAGCTCTTCCGCTCCATTGTACTTACGCAAACCTGGCTTCGATATACGAGTCAAATTTACGATGGCAGGTTGCTTCGTTACAGCATTGTATTTCAAAGCAATCTTGATCGTTCCTTGTACAGAAGTATCATCGAACTTGTAATTTGAAATATAGCCTTTATCAAAAAGAACCTTTGTGATTTCCTTTTTAATATTAGAAGCAGGAATTTCAACGACCCTATGACGTGCCTTCAAGGCATTTCTCAATCGGGTTAAATAATCTGCTATTGGATCTGTCATTGTTTTTAAATTTGCCGCAAGCCCTTAAAAAGGCCTGCAAAATTACAAAAATGAATTTAAATAATCAAGTTTTTTGTTTACCAGCTTGATTTAGTTACTCCTGGTATTAATCCGTTGGAAGCCATTTCGCGGAAGGTAACACGGCTAATGCCGAATTTACGCATGTATCCACGAGGACGACCTGTTAGTTTACAACGGTTATGTAAACGAACTGGAGATGCATTTTTAGGTAATTTATCTAACCCAACATAATCTCCTGCAGCTTTTAAAGCCGCACGCTTCACTGCATATTTTGCAACTGTAGCTTCGCGTTTTCTTTCTCTTGCTTTTACTGACTCTTTAGCCATTTTGTAAAAATTTTAAAGGTTTTTTATAAAGCCCAAAGGCCCACTATTTTTTAATATTTGAAAAAGGCATTCCGACTGCAACTAATAAAGCATAAGCTTCCTCATCTGTTTTGGCCGAAGTAACAAAAGTGATATCCATTCCAGATATTTTAGCCACTTTATCGATCGACATTTCAGGGAAGATGATTTGCTCTTTTACACCTAAGGTATAATTTCCGCGACCATCAAAACCTTTCTCTGATACTCCTTTAAAGTCACGAACACGTGGCAATGAAACAGTAGTCAATCGGTCTAAAAATTCATACATACGATCTCCACGTAAAGTCACTTTCACACCAATCGGCATGTTCTCACGCAACTTAAAGTTTGAAATCGCTTTCTTTGAAATAGTTGCCACTGCTCTTTGACCAGCAATTAGCGTAATTTCTTCTACAGCTACGTCAACCAACTTCTTGTCCGACACTGCTGCTCCAACTCCTTTGTTGATTACAATCTTAGTAATCTTGGGTACTTGCATCACTGACTTGTACTGAAACTTTTCTTTCAAGCTTGACACAACTTCCTTTACAAAACGTTCTTTTAATCTAGGTACTGCCATTGTAGTATATTTTGTGGATTTCCGGCCCACGGTTAAATTCTGTATTATGCGATAAATTTACCTGATACCTTTGAGTAGCGTTGTAATTTACCTTTCTCATTAAGCTTACGACCCGTTCTTACAGGCTTACCATTTTCTACCACCATCAAATTTGAAATGTGTATAGAACCTTCGCGTTTTTCAATTCCCCCTTGAGGATTGCTAGCTGAAGGCTTAACGTGCTTAGTTAGCAAATTAGCACCTTCTACAATTGCACGAGATTTATCCATTAATACTTCCTTGATAATTCCAGTTTTGCCTTTGGCATTACCGGCGATCACCATGACGTTATCTCCTTTTTTAATGTGCAATTTGGTCTGCTTAGTTATTTTCTTTTCCATTTGTATGCTTCTTTCTATCGGTTGCCCAATATGTCATCTTAATTATAAAACTTCTGGTGCTAAAGAAACGATCTTCATAAATCCTGCTTCACGTAACTCACGAGCCACTGGCCCAAAAATACGCGTTCCTCTTGGCTCATCGTTCGCATTCAATAATACAGCTGCATTATCTTCAAAACGAATATATGTTCCATCTTTTCTACGAATTTCCTTTTTAGTACGTACGACAACCGCACGAGAAACTGTCCCTTTTTTCATGCTAGATGAAGAAAGTGCTGATTTTACGGAAACTACAATTTTGTCGCCTATAGAAGCATATCTCTTTCCAGTACCGCCTAAAACGCGAATAACTAAAACTTCTTTTGCTCCAGAATTGTCAGCTACACCCAATCTTGATTCTTGCTGTAACATTATCTTTGATCTTTAAATTTAAATTTGAATAACAAACTAGTATTATTTCGCTTTTGCGATAACTTCAACTAATCTCCAACGTTTGTTTTTTGAAAGAGGACGGGTTTCCATCACTTTCACAGTATCACCTATGCCACACTCATTTTTTTCATCATGTGCCATTAATTTGGTCGTCTTTTGTACGAATTTTCCGTACAGGGGGTGCTTAACCTTACGGTCAACAGTTAGCGTGATCGATTTATCCATCTTATCACTGACCACCTTCCCAATCCTTACTTTTCTTAAGTTTCTTTCTTCCATGGTTGGACTTGTTAAACAATTGACCATTAGCAAATTCGAAATGGTCTATTAAAATTATAATTTATGCTCTTGATGCCGCTGTTAAAGCTGTTTCTAACTTGGCAACTAATTTACGTGCTACTTTAATTCGCATCGGATTCTCAATCGGAGAAATAGCGTGAGCTAATTTCAAACGTGATAAAGTTTCCTTCTCAGCAAGAATTTGCTTTTGCAAATCTGCTACTCCTAGTTTATTTATTTCTGCGTTTTTCATACCCTGGCTAATTTATTCTGAATAATCTCTACGTACCACAAACTTCGTACGCATCGGTAATTTTTGAGCGGCTAAACGTAATGCCTCCTGAGCTAAAGCTAAAGGAACACCTGCCGATTCAAACAAAATTGTTCCTGGGCGTACATTGGCAACCCAATATTCCGGAGCTCCCTTTCCCTTACCCATACGAACCTCAGCAGGTTTTTTGGTAATTACTTTGTCTGGAAAAATACGAATCCATACTTGGCCTTCACGTTTCATGGCACGAGTTACCGAAATACGAGCAGCCTCAATTTGACGCGCTGTAATTCTACCCGGCTCTAACGATTTAATGGCAAATGATCCAAAATCAATTTCGTGTCCACGAGTAGCAACGCCTCTTACGCGGCCTTTCTGCGACTTACGAAATTTGGTTCTTTTAGGTTGTAACATCTTATTAAAAGTCTAATATCTAAATCAAATATATTTTAGCGCTTTCCTCCACGACCGCGATTTGCAGCGCCAGCACTTGGTTTATTGCGATCTCCACCTGCATCAGGTGCACCTTCAGGACGTCTACGACCTCCTCTGCGATCATCATCACGGCCACGAGGACCACGATCACCTGGGCGAGAATCAGCCGAAGTTGACTGCAAGCCCATGTTAGCGTTAGGTGACAAATCTGGCTTTCCAAAAATCTCTCCACGGAAAACCCATACTTTAATACCAATCTTACCGTACACAGTTAATGCTTCTGAAATGGCATAATCCACATCTGCACGTAATGTATGCAATGGAATACGACCCTCCTTATATCCTTCAGAACGAGCCATTTCAGCACCCCCTAAACGACCAGATAATTTCAATTTAATTCCTTGTGCACCCACACGCATCGCCGAAGCAATTGCTTGTTTCATCGCACGACGGAAAGAAATACGAGCTTGTAATTGAGACGCAATAGCTTCACCGATTAATTTCGCATCTATTTCAGGACGCTTAATCTCAAAGATGTTAATCTGAACATCTTTACCAGTGATTTTCTTTAACTCCTCTTTTACTTTATCCACTTCAGCACCTTGCTTTCCAATAACCACACCAGCACGAGCCGTATTGATTGTTAGCGTAATGCGCTTTAATGTACGCTCTATGATAACTTTAGAGATAGATCCTTTTGGTATACGAGCAGCTACATACTTTCTGATTTTCTCGTCTTCAACAAGCTTATCTGCGAAAGTCTTTCCACCGTACCAATTAGAATCCCAACCTCTGACGATACCTAATCTTAATCCAACGGGGTTAATTTTTTGTCCCATTTCTTGTTTTATCTAATAGTTAATTATTCTGCTGTAGTTTCTTCCAAAATAGGAGCCACCGAAGAAGCCACTATCAGGGTAATGTGATTTGAACGCTTCAAAATACGATGCCCTCTTCCTTGCGGTGCCGGACGTAAACGCTTTATTGAAGACCCTCCATCTACGAAAATCGTCTTAATAAATAAGTCCGCTTCCTCGATTTTAGCATCCACATGCTTATTTTGCCAGTTGGAAACCGCCGAGAGCAATAATTTCTCGATTGATTTCGCACCTACTTTGGCCTCAAACTTTAAAATACCCAATGCTTTGGATACCTTTTGTCCTCGTACCATATCAGCTACAATACGCATCTTCTGAGGCGACGTAGGGACATTTCTTAATTTAGCAATTGCTTCCATTTTACAATATCTGATTACAAGACCCAAAGGCCTTTAAATTTATCTTTTACCTTTGTCTTTTTTCGCCACGTGACCACGGAAGTTACGCGTTGGTGAAAACTCTCCTAATTTGTGGCCAACCATATTTTCAGTTGCAAACACAGGAATGAATTTATTCCCATTATGAACTGCAAATGTATGACCTACGAAATCTGGAGAAATCATTGAACGTCTAGACCATGTTTTGATAACCGACTTTTTGCCGGATTCATTCATAGCCTGTACCTTGTTATCAAGGCGGTAATCAATGTAAGGACCTTTTTTTAGTGAACGTGCCATCTACTATTTTTTTCTTCTACTGATGATAAGACGATTAGTGTGTTTTTTTGGATTACGAGTTTTCTTACCCTTAGCCAATAAACCAGTACGTGAACGAGGGTGACCTCCAGAGGCACGACCTTCACCACCACCCATTGGGTGATCAACTGGGTTCATAACAACTCCACGAACACGTGGACGACGACCCAACCAACGATGACGACCTGCTTTTCCTAAGTTCACATTCATGTGATCTGAATTTGATACCGTACCGATCGTTGCAGAACAACGAGCCAATACCATACGCATCTCACCTGAAGGCAACTTCAACGTAGCATATTTTCCATCACGCGCTAATAACTGAGCATACGTACCAGCCGAACGAGCCATTTCAGCTCCTCTACCTGGTTGCAACTCAATCGCGTGAACCACTGCACCCAGTGGGATATTTGCCAATGGCAGTGTATTTCCAACTTCCGGTGCTACCTTCTCTCCTGAAATAACTGTTTGACCCACCTGAATTCCAGTAGGAGCCAAGATGTATGTTTTTACTCCATCCGCATACTCAATAAGCGCAATACGAGAAGTTCGGTTTGGATCATACTCAACAGTCAATACCGTCGCAGGTACATCATGCTTCGCACGAATAAAATCAATAACACGGTAACGGCGCTTATGCCCACCACCGATGTAACGCATAGAACGACGTCCATCTGCATTACGACCACCGGTACGCTTAATAGGCTCCAATAAGGGCTTATAAGGTTTGTCGGTCGTGATCTCCTCGAACGTCGGCGCTATGCGGTGACGCTGTCCTGGAGTTGTTGGTTTTAATTTTCTAATTGATGCCATTTAAAAGTTCAATTTATCGGGATGAACCCCCTTAATTATTTGCTTAAATTCCTTGGTAAAAATCAATCACCTCACCCATCGCTACCGTAACAATCGCTTTCTTGATGGTTGACGTGCGACCTGAAGTAACTTTGGTACGTGTACTCTTGGATTTTTTCTTTCCAATTTGACGCATGGTCTGTACGTCTTTAACTTCTACTCCGTACATTTTTTTAACCTCTTTGGCAATTTCAATTTTGTTTGCCGTCAACTCAACAACAAACACATACTTGCCTTTTTCTTGCATGGCTTGAGACTTTTCAGTCAAGGCCGGACGTTTAATAATGCCCATTTTTTATTTCGTTTATAACAGAACCGCGTTCTGAAAATTATTTACTACTATATGTTGACTCTATCTTCTCAATCGCTCCCATGGTAATTAACAATTTAGATGCATTAACTAAATCATATGTATTCACATCAGCTGCATTCGAAACCTTCGTTTTAGGAACATTACGTCCAGATAAAACAACATTCTTGTCAGCTTCTTGAGTGATCAACAAAGTCTTTGTGGTATCCAATGACAATGCCTTTAACATCGCAATGTATGCCTTAGTCTTAGGCGCATCAAAAGCTACCGTATCCAAAATCGCGATATCTCCCGATTGAGCCTTAGCTGCTAATGCCGACTGGCGTGCCAATGACTTTACCTTCTTATTTAATTTGAAATGATAATCACGTGGACGTGGTCCGAAAATACGACCCCCACCTTTCATCAAAGGAGACTTCATAGAACCCGCACGAGCTCCACCCGTTCCCTTTTGCTTCTTTATCTTACGCGTTGAACGCGATACTTCCGCACGCTCCTTCGCTTTGTGTGTTCCCTGACGCTGATTCGCTAAATATTGCTTCACGTCCAAGTAAACCACATGCTCATTAGGAACAATTCCAAAGATCTCATCAGAAAGAGTAATTTTCTTTCCTGTGTCTTTCCCTGCTATGTTATATACTGCTAATTCCATGATTCAGAATGTCTATTTTTTTAGGCTATGCCCTTCAAATCTAATTTTCAATGATTACGTATGAGTTCTTTGCTCCCGGAACGGATCCCGAAACAACCAATAGGTTTTTCTCCGGATATATTCTCAAAACCTGTAAGTTTTGAACCTTAACCCGATCTCCACCCGTACGACCCGCCATACGCAAGCCCTTAAATACTCTACCTGGGAATGAACATGCTCCAATAGAACCCGGGTGACGACCACGATTATGCTGACCGTGTGTTTGACCACCCACTCCATGAAAACCATGACGTTTTACAACACCCTGAAATCCCTTACCCTTAGATGTACCTACGACATCCACATAAGTTTCTAACTCAAGCATCTCAACCGTCAAAACATCCCCTAATGATAAAGGCTGCTCAAACGTGCGAAATTCTACCAATTTTTTCTTTGGAGTTGTTTTTGCTTTCTTGAAGTGACCCAACAAAGATTTTGTTGTGTGCTTCTCTTTTTTCTCACCGTAGCCGATTTGAACAGCATTATAGCCCTCTTTCTCTACAGTTTTAACCTGTGTTACTACACAAGGTCCAGCCTCAATCAGCGTACATGCAATGGATCTTCCATCTTCCATGTATAGGCTGGTCATTCCGACTTTTTTACCGATAATTCCTGACATATTATATTTTATTTATTAAAAAAATACGCTTACAAGGCTAACTTGGCTTGTTGTAAGTCTTTATTCAAATTCGTTTTTCAACGAGATCGGAAACACAATAAGGACAGAATTGGTGATAGGCGACAAGGTAATCCCACTGTTTATACAGCGGTTAAAACCTTGTGCAGCTTAATACTTAATTAATGGGCTGGGCATTCAACATTCATTAATCAATACCAGTTCTGACACAAAAACAGAGACTTACCTCCATTTTAATCCCTGTTCTACCCGCATTTTTATGTTTTAAATAAATTCGAGAAGTTCTGCCAACCTCTTTCTGAATGAAAAACTGCGTTTGTGGAACGGGAGTGCAAAGGTAGAAAAAATATTAAAACAAACAAGGGTGTGTTTGAAAATATTTTTTTGCCCTAAATAAAA
>CAMARL010000027.1 GCA_945860325.1 Spirosoma fluviale
CCATGCCCAATCTCAAATTAATATGGGATTCTATAATGGCAAAATAAGTATTGAAGGAGAATTACGTCAGGTAATTACAGACTTTGAAATAGAAAACAATAAAATTATAGGAGAGTATACCTATGACATCAACAAAGGTAAATTAACGAATTGTAGACTAGATGGGAATAAATTATCCTGTGACTGGATTGAGCCTAAAAATATTCGTGGAAAACTCACTGCAATTTTCAATTCGAATTTCAGTGAATTTATTGGGATTTGGTTCCTCTCTGATGACACGTATGGTGGAAGCTGGACCGGTCAAACAAAAATGAGATAAAGTAGAATAAATGGTCATCGCAAAGCCATTTAATCAAAAAAAAATAGCAAGATAAATTCTTGCTATTTTTTTTATTTAAAATTGAAGTGATCCCGCTGATGGTAGGGATACTTTTATTTACAAGATTAAAGGTTCAATTCGGTCAAATTTTATAGAATAATGTAGTTGTTTTGGGGTACAATTTCGCAAACAAAAAACATTGCTATCAATTTAAATTACTACATACAATCATTCATTTTTTACAATGAAAATCCATCACTGAAATAATTGCCTTAATGAGTAGTTATTATATAAAATCTAAACTCAAATTTGCTTAAATATCAGCTCCGCTTTTGTTTTAGATACTAAATTCATGAAAATAACAGTTCAAAAAATTTAAACAAAAAAACAATGAAAAAATCCATCAAATTATTCGTAACAATTTTGGGTATCTGCTTATCAGCAATAATGCCTTGTCAACTTTTTGCTTGTGATGCGAATTCACAAACCGAATTCTCAATAGATACTCCACACGCTGACGCAAGTAATATTAAAGTTTTTAGCTTTGAACAAGGAACTGTATTCTTTAAATTGGATGGAAAAAAAGGTGGTCCAAATAGATGGGTATCACACAGACATGATGGTAATATTGAATTATTTGAAGAAATTTATAGAGATGAATGGACAATAAAAATAAAAGAATATTATCCAGCTGCAAAAGAGTTTAGAATTGACTTTCATACAGATAAAACTATGTGGGAAGGACAAGGCGAACAAGGAAAAATCATTTCCACAAGTGATCAATTTAGCAACTAATCGAGCAAAAGAAATAGATAGGTAGACGAAAACGTTCTATTAAATTAAAAAAAAATAGCAAGAAAAATTCTTGCTATTTTTTTGCTTTAAAACTGAAGTGATCCCGCTGGGATTCGAACCCAGGACCCATACATTAAAAGTGTATTGCTCTACCAACTGAGCTACGGAATCATCAAGCTTGCGCTTGTATATTAATTGGTTCACTCTGGAACCGAAAGGAAATTCAACCAACGGTTGGCCTTCGTTTGCAAAAAAGTAAATAAATACCTTTATTGCGGTGCAAAACTATCATAGTTTTTCGAATTATGCAAGCAAGCCATCTAAATAAAATTATATTTTCCTGCATTTTATATCTCGGTATTTGGCAAAACGCTAATGGCCAAATAGATACAAAGCAAATCAGCAAAGCAGATTCCCTGTTTAAAACGAACCAACTTTTAGAAGCGGAAAAGATTTACCTACAATTTTATAATCCTCGTTACAAAGAAATTGAAAATATTAAATTTAAATTAGCTTTCATCGCCAAAGAAAAAAATGACTGGGCCAACGAGATTTTTTATCTGTCCAGCATTCAAGCTAAAAACGCAAGTCCATTAATCAGCCAACGGTTAAATCAAATAAGTAATAAACATCAAATGGGAGGTTATGAGATGGACTTTATAGACCAATTAGTTTGGATCTATTTTGCTTTTTTCCCATATATCATGGGATTCCTCATTGGAATAGCTATTTATGCGGCCACCATCTTGATTTACAAAAAACAAAAAAACAGAAAATCTCCCCCTGCATACATATATTCGCTTAGCCTTTATCTCGCCTTTATTTATTTATTTGCCAATTTCCCTTCCTATCTCAACTTTGGTATCATCACAAAAAACAAAGTGTATTTACGTGAATTTTCATCCTCAGCCGCACCTGTGGCAAAAATACTGAGCCAAGGAAATCGAGTTACCCATTGGTATACAAAGGATATTTGGACCCTATGCTATTACGAAGGAAATGTGGGATACATCAAAACAGAAGACTATCTGCCCATCAATTAAAGGTGTAAAATCTCAAAACTTAAATCCAATATAATTTCTCGATCCGTGGTTTGTTGGCCTATGACCCCCTTCATCTTCAAATCCGCATTTTTAATGGCCTCTATAACCCTGACAACCTTCCCCAAAGGGTAATTACGCTTCGCCGTTAAATAATCACGGACAAAATATGGATTGATACCAAGGATCTTCGCCATCTCCGCATCTGAAACAGCACCCATATCATGCGTCTGAAGGACTTTGGCAAAAAAATTGAAGAGCATGATTAACATCGGTGCAATCGGATTTTGCTTGCTGTTTTCAGCAAAATAAAAAGCAATTTTCTGCGCCTTTTCCACATTTCGCTGCATCAAAGCCTTTTGGAATTCAAAATAATTATACTCTCGGCTAATACCCACATACTTTTCCACCTCTTCGATTCCCACTTCTGAACCTGCCGGAACATTAATAATCAGCTTATCCGCCTCATGCGCCATTCTTTGTAAGTCAGCACCCACATTGGTAACCATTAATTCCAACGACACCGTCTGAATCTGCAAATTATGTTGAGCTAAATAATCCTTTAACCACTGACCCACCTTATCATCTGATATCTTTTTAGAGGTCACAATAACCCCATGAGATGCCAAAGGTGGAAATAACTTAGATTTATCCGTTAGTAAATTTTTAATCGTAAAGACCAAAAGCGTAGAAGGAGTGGGGTTTTTACAATAATCTTCAAAAGCCCTCCACTCCTCATTTCCTTTATCTTTTGAATTTCCTTCCGATTTGGAATCTGTTTTTCCTTTGGCCAAAGCTTCCAAAAATATAGCCTCCTTAACGATGATTACTTGCTTTTCAGCCATCATAGGGAATCGGCGCGCGTAGGAAACAACGGAAGCCATCGTCTGATCCTTGCCGTACAAAACAAATTGATTAAAACTTTTTTGATCCTCCGAAAGTATGCCCACCTCAAACGCGTCTGTTAATTGGTCTATAAAAAAATGCTCATCCCCATGCAATAGATAAATAGGGGATAAGCTATTCTTGTGAATATCTTTTAATACTTCAGTCGTCGTTTTTTGCATAAGAAATCCAGGATAATCAGGCATGCAAATCTAATGAAAAGAGCCCATTGGCAAAAATTATATTTGAAATGGATTCATTGTCAAAATATTCCCGTAGGTTTGCCAAAAATATTCCAAATCTCATGCAAATTAAACCGAATTCAGTCGTTTTTATATCATATCAATTAGCGTTTCCGGGTGAAAACGGAGAAGCCGAGGTCGTTGAAATCGTGGATGACAAAGAACCTATGGTCTTTATTCACGGCCTTAGCGGGCTTCCAGAGGCTTTTGAAGCAAATCTACTCAACTTAAAAGTGAATGATACCTTTGACTTTACTATTTCTGCGGAAGATGCGTATGGCAACGTAGATCCCGATGCCGTTATATCCCTGCCTAAAAATATTTTTCAAGTAGATGGACAAAATCCAGACGATATCCTCCAAGTAGGTAATTTCATCCCGATGACGGATGACCAAGGAAATAGAATGCAAGGTATGGTCGTTTCTGTAGGACCTGAAAATGTCATGATGGACTTCAACCATCCACTGGCCGAAAAAGATTTGATGTTTAACGGTACCGTATTGAATATCAGAGAAGCCACCGCCGACGAATTAGCTCATGGACATGTGCATGGCGATGGAGGAGTGGAGCATTGAAATTAGGTAATAGGTATTTTAGGTAATAGGTATTAGGTAAGAGGTAAGAGGTAAGAGGTAAGAGGTAAGAGGTAAGAGGTAAGAGGTATTAGGTAATAGGTATTAGTTCATAGTTTTTTACTTATTACCTATTACATATTACCTAATTTTATTACCTGATACCTAAACATATTGAATCACTTCCACCCCGAATTTCCTTAAAAATTCAACACCTTCATCAGTCGGGAGGCCTTTATAGGCTGCATATGAGTGCAAAAAGATTACTTTCTTGATTTTCATGCTGTATATAATCCGTGCACAAGAGATACAGGGCGACAAAGTGACATAAATGGTGGAACCTTCAATGCCAGCTCCATTTTTTGAAGCATATAAAATAGCATTTTGCTCAGCATGCAAAGCTAATGAGCAAGAACCCTTGGAATCTTTAGGACAACCCCCTTCGTCTTTAAAATCCTCATCGCAGTTGTGCGTACCAGAAGGAGGTCCATTATAACCGATGGAAATAATCCGAGTATCTTTCGTTAACACACAACCTACTTGGGCCCTAGTGCAATGAGATCTAAGCGCTAAATTTTGCGCCAAATCCATGAATATCTCATCAAATGAAGGTTTTTTAATCATATCCATAAATTAAAGGACTTTAAATTAATCATTAAATAAGAAAATAAAAAAGGATGACCCAAGGTCATCCTTTAAAAGTAGCGGGGAGCAGAATCGAACTGCCGACCTTTGGGTTATGAATCCAACGCTCTAACCATCTGAGCTACCCCGCCAAATCAGGATGCAAAGGTAATCGAAAGCCTCTAGAAACTCAAATATTTTATGAATACTTATTAATTTTGAATCATATTTGGGAATTAACGTATAAATAATACCTTTGTTTACAGGAAATAAAAATACTTATTTCTATAAATGTAATGAACATGGATCAACCGCACTTTGAATTTGAATACGAGGTAAAAGCCTCACCCAAAGTACTTTATCCTTACATTAGCACGGCTTCGGGGCTCCAACAATGGTTTGCGGAAAAAGTTACTATCAAAAATGGAGATAATTTTAATTTTTTCTGGGATGATGAAAATCATTTAGCCACTTTGACCCATAGCAAGCAAAATAAATTTGTCAAATTCGAATTCAATAAACCTGAAAAGGGAGATGCATTAGCCTATATTGAGATAAAATTAGACGTTAGTGAGTTGACAAATGCCACCTACCTAAAGGTGTATGACAGCGCGTCAACCTTCAAAAGTGATGAAGATGCCACAGAACTATGGGATTATTTAACCGATAAACTGAAAGAAATCGTCGGCAGTTAATGATAAAGAAAATTGACAAATTAATTTTAAAGGCATTTTGGGGGCCATTTATTCTAACCCTTCTGGTTGTAATTTTTATCTTTCTATTACGCTTAGTCCTTTTTTATTTTTCGGATTTATTTGGCAAAGATTTAGGCACCACCGTCTATATGGAGCTTTTTTTCTATTTCTCCCTGATCACCATTCCACTCGCATTACCTCTTGCCATGTTATTGTCCTCGCTAATGACCTTTGGGAAATTAGGAGAAAATTTTGAATTAACTGCCTTAAAAAGCGCAGGGATTTCGATTGTCAGAATCCTCAGACCCATTTTTGCCGTGGCTGTTTGCTTAAGTATATTCATGTTTTGGTTTACGAATGTTGCCTTGCCTTGGGCCAATTTAAAAGGCTGGAGTTTATTGTATGACATCAAGACGACTAAAACTACCTTAAACATCAAAGAGGGAATTTTTTATACAGACCTTCCAGGCTATGCCATCAAAGTAGCCAAAAAGTACCCGGATAATAAAACACTTAAGTCTCTTATTATCTACGATCACACGCACAATGATGGAAATAGGCACGTAACCCTTGCAGATTCAGCTCAGATGTACACCATTCTAGGGAAGAAATATTTGATATTTGAGCTATTTAATGGCAAGGATTATTTAGAAGACGCAGACCGAGGAAGTAATTTGGACGCCACCGATATGGCTTTGCATAGTTTCAAAAAAAGCAAAATAGTGATGTCATTGGACGCTTTTGATCTACATAAAACAGAAGAAAATCAGTTTGCCCATCACGAGATTATGCGAAACAATTGGCAACTGGCCAACGACTCAGATTCACTGAATAGTATCATTAATACCATGAAACGTGGTTTTACTAAATCTACCGGTCCTAACTTCATGTACCATCAAAGATCCCTTACGCAATCATTGATGTTTTTGGAAAATACAAAATGGGTCAAAAAGAGATTGGCTAAAGGACTAAAAAAGGCCAATAAAAATCCCTACGACATCGCGCTCCAACAAACTCAAAATATGTTGACCTTCGGACAAACCAATTTAGTGAGCTTGGATGACAAAGAAATTGTATTGAAAAAAACGAACCTGGAATGGCATCATAAATTTACCAATGCCTTAACTATTTTGGTTATGTTTTTAATCGGCGCACCCCTAGGAGCCATCATTAAAAAAGGAGGATTTGGTATCCCGGTGGTTGTGGCGGTATCCTTTTTTATCTTGATGTATATTTTAACCCAACAAGGCGATAAAATGGCCAAGGAAGGGAAACTGATCTTGCAAATAGGAGCATGGTCTTCAAATACTATTCTTGGACTTATTGGACTATATTTTCTGCGCATTTCCTTAAACGACTCCAGACTATTTGAATCAGATTTTTATCATGTCACTTGGCAGCGTTTAAAAAACTGGATACAGAAAACAAGAGTTTCTAAAGGGCTACAGAATTAGACTTGCATATAACATTCGTTTTTTGTACTTTTGCGAATTAATTTATAAAACTTTAAAACTGGTAAAAGATGTATTTGTCACCCGAGAAAAAACAAGAGATTTTCGAAACGAAAGGGAAAGCAAAGTCAAAAATCGATACTGGTTCTTCTGAATCGCAAATTGCGTTATTCACGTACAGAATCAATTATTTGACTGAGCACCTTAAAAAGAACAAAAAAGACCATAGCACACGCTTAGGACTTTTGAAATTGGTAGGTAAGCGTCGTCGTTTACTTGATTACTTAACTCGTACCGATATCTCAAGATATCGTGCTATTATTTTGGAATTAGGTATTCGTAAATAATATATTCAGGGTTCCATTTAGTTGGAGCCCTGTTTTATTTGCCATTTATCAACATTTGTCGTCGACAATCAAAGCTTATTACACGCAAGGTTGCGTGAGAATTTATTCAAAAACGTATGTCATTTAACATTATTCAAAAAAATATTTCGATGCCCAATGGCAAGGAAATCCAAATTGAGACTGGCAAATTAGCCAAGCAAGCGGATGGATCTGTAGTTGTTCGTTCAGGAAATATGATGTTGTTAGCCACTGTGGTTGCCAACAAAGAGGCCAAAGAGGGAGTAGATTTCCTTCCATTATCTGTTGATTACCAAGAAAAATTTGCGTCCAATGGACGTATTCCAGGTAGTTTTCTTAAAAGAGAGGCTCGCCTTTCTGATTATGAAATTCTTATTTCACGTTTAGTAGACCGTGCATTACGTCCTACATTTCCAGATGATTACCATGCAGATGTGCAGGTAATGATCAATTTAATTTCAGCGGATTCAGAAGTTTTACCGGATGCTTTTGTTGGCCTAGCGGCTGCAGCAGCACTTGCAGTATCTGATATTCCATTTAACGGACCCATTTCAGAGGTGCGTGTAGCTAAAATTAATGGAGAATATAAAGTAAATCCAAGTGTCAGTGAATTAGCTGGTGCTTCTTTAGAATTAATTGTTGCCGCAAATGCCAACGATATCTTAATGGTGGAAGGTGAAGGAGATGAAATCTCTGAAGCTGAAATGATTGAGGCGCTTCGCATTGCACATGATGCCATAAAAATTCAATGTCAGGCATTGAATGAATTAACAGTGGCTTGTGGTAAAACTGAAAAGAGAACGTATAGCCACGAAACGCACAATGAAGAATTACGTGCGGAATTGTGGAAGAATTATTTCGATAAATATTTGGCAGTAGCTAAATTAGCGAACCCGAAAAAAGAAGAGAGAAAAGCAGGTTTCAAAGCGATTGTAGATGAATACATCTCAACGTTAAATGAAGACCATACTGTAAATCTTTCTTTAGCTAAAGTTTATTTACATGACATCGAAAAGGAGGCGGCTCGCCAGTTGGTATTACAAGAGCGTTATCGTTTAGATGGTCGTAAATTGAACGAAATTCGTCAAATCACTTGTGAGGTGGATTATTTACCAACTCCACACGGATCTGCCGTTTTCACTCGCGGTGAAACACAATCATTGACTACAGTTACTTTGGGGACTAAAATGGATGAGCAGATTATTGATCAAGCCATGACTCAAGGGTATAACAAGTTTATGTTACACTATAATTTTCCAGGATTCTCAACGGGCGAAGTAAAGCCAAATAGAGGAGTAGGACGTAGAGAAGTAGGACATGGTAATTTAGCCATGCGTGCGATTAGAAAAGTATTGCCTAAAATGGAAGATTTCCCATACACATTACGTGTGGTTTCAGATATTTTAGAATCAAATGGTTCGTCGTCAATGGCCACAGTTTGTGCGGGAACATTAGCATTAATGGATGCGGGGGTTAAAATCAAAGCGCCTGTTTCAGGAATTGCCATGGGTTTAATTTCAGATCCTAAAACGGGTAAATATGCAGTTTTATCTGACATTCTAGGTGATGAAGATCATTTGGGTGATATGGACTTTAAGGTAACGGGTACCGAAAATGGTATCACTGCTTGCCAAATGGACATAAAAGTGCAAGGTTTATCCTATGAAGTTTTAGTAGAAGCATTATCTCAAGCGAGAGAAGGTAGACTTCACATCTTAAATGAGATGAAAAAGGCGATTCCTAGCGTTAGAGATGATTATAAGCCGCAAACTCCAAGAGCTACCGTGATCAAAATCATGAAAGAGCAAATTGGTGCGGTGATCGGGCCAGGTGGAAAAGTGGTTCAAGATATTCAAAAACAATCAGGTGCTACTGTAACCATTGAAGAAAAAGAAGATGGAGGATATGTAAGTATCTTCTCAGCAAACGGAGCTGCCATGGATATGGCGATTCGCATGGTGAAAAGTATCGTAACGATACCTGAAGTTGGCGAAATCTACGATGGAAAAGTAAAAAACATCCAAGCATTTGGTGCTTTCGTTGAATTCCTACCTGGAAAAGACGGATTATTGCATATCTCAGAAATTTCTTGGGATCGAATAGATACCATGGATGGTGTTTTCAAAGAAGGCGATAAGGTTAAGGTTAAATTAGTGGAGGTTGACAAAAAGACTGGTAAATTCCGTCTTTCAGCGAAGGCATTATTACCAAAACCAGAAAGTTCAGAGAAATCTGAGTAAAAAGATATCAAGTTTATGGGTTTATTGGAAACAATAAACCCATTTAATCCGTTGTAACATACTATGAGGCAGCTAAAAATTAGCAAACAAATTACCAACAGGGAAAGTCAATCGCTTGATAAGTACTTGCAGGAAATCGGAAAAGTAGATTTATTGACTCCGGATGAGGAGGTTATACTAGCCCAAAAAATTCGCGAAGGGGATCAATTGTCTCTTGAGCGTTTAACGAAGGCTAATTTACGTTTTGTCGTGTCCGTAGCCAAACAATATCAAAATCAAGGACTTAGTTTAGGTGATTTAATTAACGAGGGAAACCTAGGATTAATTAAAGCCGCACAAAGATTTGATGAGACGCGTGGATTTAAATTTATTTCTTATGCCGTTTGGTGGATTCGTCAATCCATTTTACAAGCGCTAGCTGAACAATCACGTATCGTTCGTCTTCCATTGAACCGAGTAGGTTCTTTGAATAAAATCTCAAAAACTTTTTCTGAGTTAGAACAAAAATTTGAGCGTGAGCCTTCGCCAGAAGAATTAGCAGAAGTGTTAGAAATCTCAACAGGTGAAGTTGTCGATACACTGAAAATTTCAGGAAGACACGTATCCATGGATGCTCCCTTCGTTCAAGGAGAAGAAAATTCACTTTTAGATGTTTTAGAGAATGATTCAGAGGATAAACCAGATTCAGGTTTAATCAATGATTCCTTACGTCGTGAAGTTCAAAGAGCTTTATCGACGCTTACTCAAAGAGAAGCGGATGTGGTTACTTTGTATTTTGGATTAAATGGAGAACACGCGATGACACTAGAGGAAATTGGCGAGAAATTCAATTTAACTCGAGAGCGCGTGAGACAAATTAAAGAAAAGGCGATTCGTCGTCTGCGTCATACTTCCCGGAGTAAAGCGCTAAAAACATATCTTGGATAATTTTTAAAGCCTCTCACGAGGCTTTTTTTTGCTATGGGATTTCCTGCAGGCATTGTCGAACTAGTTGATATTCTATCCCAAATGGGAGTGGAAGAAGCAGTAATTTGCCCTGGCTCAAGAAACGCACCGTTAATGTTGGCTTTAGCCAGACATCCCAAAATCCATTGTTATTCCATCTCAGATGAGCGCTCGGCAGGATTTTTCGGGTTAGGTCTAGTGCTTGCAAGTAAAAAACCTGTGATTCTTTGTTGCACCTCAGGTTCAGCCGCTTTGAATTTTGCCCCGGCGGTGGTGGAAGCATTTTTCCAAGAGTTGCCTTTGTTGGTCTTTACTGCAGACCGACCCGCAGAATGGATCGGTCAATGGGATGGACAAACGATATATCAAAAAGAATTATATGGAAAACATGTGAAGCAATTCATTGATTTTCCTACTGATGAGCTTCAGAAGCCCGAATATTACTTGAATGTTGGAATGGGCGCATACCAACAAGCCTGCGCGGAACCCAAAGGTCCTGTTCACATCAACATCCCCATTTCTGAACCCTTTTATCCAAGTCACGGAGAATCTTTGCCCTCAAGTAGCCTACCTGTTTTATCTAAAAATTACCTGAGTAATTTGAACAAGGATACTTATGATAAACCCGTTGATTTAAGCACCTATTTTGACACAAGAAATGCAAATTCGATTTTAGTAACAGTAGGCCAAAGGCCTTACAATAAAGCTGAAAATGAATATTTCAGTAAATTAGCCACGTTAGGAATACCTGTGATAGGGGATGCCACGGCCAACTTACCTGCGGCATGCCAATGTGATCATGATTTAGTTTTGGCCAATGAAGAATTGTGGCCAGCTTTAAAACCTGATTTGCATATTCATTTTGGAAAATCATTTGTTTCCAAACGTATTAAGCAGTTTTTAAGACGCGAAAAGCCGAATAAATCTTTTCTAATTCATCCGAATCCCATCGGAAGACCCGATCCTTTTCAGTCGTTGACAGACGTGATTCCGATGGATACGCTTTCATTTTTCCAAGAATTTACTTGGCCAGGCCAACAAACGAACCCTTGGAAACTTTTGTGGCAAAGAGTAAGCAGCATTCAAGAGAAATTTTTCAATCGACCGAATTTCACCGAATTACATGTCTATAATGACATAATAAAGAAAATTGAAATTACTGACTCAGCCCAAATACATGTTGCCAATTCCTTAGCCATCAGGTATGTCAATTGGACTTCCACACATTTTGGCAAAACAGAAGTATTTTCAAATAGAGGAACGAGTGGAATTGACGGTTGTTTAAGTACGGCTGTAGGAGCTAGTCAAAAAACCTCGAATTTAATTATTTCTATGATCGGTGATGTGGCGTTTCACTATGACAAAAATGCCCTTTGGAATCAATATGTGCCTAATAATTTGCGAATTATCGTATTTAATAATGGGGGTGGTGGGATATTTAGAAACTTAGAAGGGGCCAAGGAACTTCCTGAATTAGAGGATTTTATGGAGACTAAGCAAAATTTGACAGCTAAAAATACCTGCTTAGATGCTGAAATTCATTACCATAGCGTAAGAAATTTTGACGAATGGGATACTATTTCTACGCCATTTTTCTCACCGAGCCAGCAAGGAGTTTTGGTGGAAATTTTCACAAATTCCATTGAAAATGCGGATGAGCTCAAAAAATATATGGATTTATTCCGCGCTTGATTGCTTCGCAATTTTATCTAAATTCTTTAAATACAAATCATTTTGGGGATCAATGGCCAAAGCCATTTTAATCCACTTTTCGGCCAATTTCCACTGACTCCTTTGAATTTCTAAATAACCTAAATTATTGTAAATCAAGTCTTTGTATTTCCCGGTCGCTAAGGCAGATTTAAATGACGTTTCAGCTAAATCCAATTGGCCTAATTCTTGGTACACAATTCCTTTGTTAATCAAAGTCTCCACCGCGTTAGGTTTCAACAATAAAGCATGCTCATAAGAAGCTAAGGCATCATTATATTGTGTTTTTTGCAAATAAATATCCCCTTGCAAAGACCAAAATGCGCTAGAGTCAGGAAAATTTTTAACCAATTCAGTAGCAGATTCAAGCGCTAAATCAAATTTTTGAAGATTTTGGAGTAATTCCGTTTGTTTAGAAAGAGCAGCCGAGAATTTAGGATCTAATTCATACGCTTTTTGGAAATCGGCTAATGCTTCATCATTTTTTTCGAGGCTTTGGTACACCAAACCACGATTATAATATGCATCTGAAAATTTACTTTGCTTTATAATAGCCTCAGAATACCACTTAATGGATTCATAATATTCCTTTTCTTTAAATTTTTGATTTCCACGAAGGAAAAACTGAGTAGCTTCTTTTTTTTCTGCTTCTGAATCACAGGCGAAAAGAATCAAGGCGGAAAGAATAACGAATACAAATTGCTTCATGCTATATAATCAAACAAATACCGAATTTGTTTTCAATTTAAATAATTCAAAATTCATTCGCATCTTTGTAGCCTAATAAATTAATAAATCAATATGGCTTACGCAGAAATGTTAACCGACAAAGGGTTAATGAAAATTGAATTTTACGCAGAAGATGCGCCCATTCATGTAAAAAACTTTACTGACCTTTCTAAAAATGGATTTTATGATGGATTAACTTTTCATCGTGTGATCCCTGATTTTGTAGTCCAAGGAGGCGATCCAGATGGAACCGGTGGAGGAGGTCCAGGCTATAGTATTGCTTGTGAACTCACTGGAAATAATCAATACCATGATCGTGGAGTATTATCTATGGCACATAGAGGTCCAAATACAGGTGGATCTCAATTTTTCATTTGTCATTCAAGAAACAATACTTCGCACTTAGATCGCAAGCATACTTGTTTTGGTAAAGTAGTGGAAGGATTGGATGTGATTGATCAAATTAGAGAGGGAGATGTAATCCAAAGCATCAAAATCATCGAAGATTAATGCATTTTATCAAAGAAATCCCTCATGATTCCATGCGAATATCCTTATTCGAATGGAATTCTAAATACATTTTGAAATTTGAAACACCTGAATTGGAGCAAAGTTTCAAATTTTCAGTCATGGATTTTTCTGCCCAAAAAGAAATAGAGGAGCTGGCAACCAGCTCCTCCTTTCAAAACACCATCATACAAAATTTCAAAAATATGTATGAGGCTATGTCACAAAGTTTGGGCGACTAAAGGCTTCCCAACCATTTTAAACGTAATTTTTTCTGATTTTCATTGAGCGTCTTTTGATCTGTCAACGAGAACGCGAGCAGGGGACTTTGTTGGACCGGCACCACAAAAGTGCGCTCCAAACCATCTCTTTTAACCGAAAACAAGATAGTGTCACCCACTTTTTTATCGGCCAATAACTTATCCAAACCTTCAAAATTTGCTTTATTAGCTGAAATAATTTCGTCGCCTACATTTATTCCATACACATATGCCGAAGCACCCCGATAAACAGAAGTAATTTTACCTGCCATGGCTGAAAAACCTAAATAAGGGATTGACTTACCTTCATTTGTATTAGACCAAGTAAATCCAAATTCATTGAATAAATTTCGATAATCAGGTGTTTGAACTCCATAAATATACGATTCAAAAATGGGCTTAGCTGAGGTACCTGCTACTTTTGAAAAGGCATCTTCCAACTCAGCGTCTGTAAATCCTCTATTTAACTTTTTATAATAAGCCTGATAAAGGTATTTGAAAACATCATCAATGCTTTTTTGACCTTGAGTAGATTTGATAATCCATGCGTTTAATACATGTCCTAACAAAGAACCCTTATCATAATAAGAAACGGTTTGGTTGCGCGAATTTTCATTTGGACGGTAATATTTGATCCACGCATCCCAACTTGCTTCTGCGGCAGATTCAAGATGATTTCCTGGCGTATTTTCGACCGATGAAATTTCTGCAGCAATGCGATTGGCATATCCTTGATTTGAAATTTTACCCATCCTTTGTAAGATAACACCGGAATAATAGCTCGTCATCCCCTCAGAAAGCCATAAATTATGCGTGTAATTCTCATTTTCATAATCAAAAGGTCCAAGTGCTTTGGGTCTAATTCGTTTTACATTCCAAAGATGAAAATATTCATGAGCTAGTAAACCTAAAATACCTTGATATCCACTTTCACTTTCATAGGCCGACCTAGAAACGGAACAGGTCGTAGAATACAAATGCTCCAATCCACCTGTACCTCGACCGATATTGTGCATAATAAATAAATAATGATCACAAGGATGTTCGCCGATTACCTTTTGAGCTTCTTCACATACCTTAGTGACGTCCGCGACAAATTTGACTGAATCCACTTTTGTCGTACCATAAAAGGCTATTTGATGCGG
>CAMARL010000028.1 GCA_945860325.1 Spirosoma fluviale
ATCTGGAGTAAGAAAATAATAATCTTGGCCATTTTCTTCTAATCGGCCTCTTTTATCTCGTGTACATGCCGAAATGGAAAACGAAGGAAAAAAGAGTACAAAGCTTAGGCGGATAGGCCTAAAGGTAAAAATTTTTCCGACTGATCAAAGCCTCTACTTGATCAGGAACTAGATATTTAATGGACTTGCCATTTTGAATACATGACCTAATATAGGTAGCAGAAATTTGTAAAATAGGCGCGTCAATCTTAATAATACTCTTATGTTGCCATAAATCAGAGGCGGCTATTTCCCCTCGAGGATATACGTAGAGCGTAAAATAATCAAGTATCTTATCGAAATTTTTCCAACTTTTAAACTGCTCAAGATTATCACCTCCCAAAATCAAAGAGAATTCTTTCGTAGGGTGACGCTCCGTTAAGTGGATTAAAGTATCTATGGTATAAGATGGCTTGTTTAAGCTAAATTCAATATCGCAGGATTTAAAAGCAAAATTATCGGCAATGGCCCTTTCAACTAAATCAATTCGGTCGAATTCATGTAATAGATTTTTGCTTTTTTTATGGGGATTTTGTGGAGAGACGACAAACCAAATTTGATCCAAAGCGGTTTGATTTAATGCAGCTTGGGCAATAATTAGGTGCCCATGATGTATGGGATTAAAAGAGCCAAAAAACAATCCGACTTTCATGTTAGCTTGTGAATTGGGTGAACAATTTCTGTGCCTTTTGGATAGCCAAATCTAACGTATCATTGATTAGAATTACGTCAAATTTGTCTTGAAATGACCATTCAAATTTCATTTTAAAAACTCGCTTGGAAAGCGATTCTTCAGTTTCAGTACCTCTTGACTGAAGCCTTTCTTCTAATATCTCTAATGAAGGTACTTTAACAAAGATGGCCAAAGCCTTGTCTCCATAATATTTTTTTAACGCAAGCCCGCCCTTAACATCCACATCAAAAATCACATGTTTTCCGCTGGCCCAAATACGCTCAATCTCTGATTTTAGGGTACCATAATAGGCACCGGAGTAGACCTCTTCCCACTCGACAAAAGCGCCTGAATTGATCTTTTCACGAAAATTATCTGGAGTAAGAAAATAATAATCTTGACCATTTTCTTCTAATCGGCCTCTTTTATCTCGTGTACATGCCGAAATGGAAAAACCTAGATTCGAATTATTTTTCAATAATTCCTTAACGATGGTCGTTTTACCTGATCCCGAAGGGGCCGAAAAAATAATTAATTTACCTTCCAAAAATATTTCACTTTAGTTAAGCTAGCAAAATAAGGGAATAAGAATTGAAATTAGGATTAAAAGCAAAAAAAGTTTTAATCTAATCTTATTAATGATTTGCTCCGGACAGGATAATTGACATTTAGATTTGAGGTTAGTTTTGAGCGACAACTCTAATTCATAGCCCTTCTGACAAGGCATACATTGATCTTTATTGGCAATAAAATCCTCCTTTTCAGCTACGCTTGCTTCCCCATCCAAAATCTTTTGAATCAATTGCATACAATCCTGATGGTGTTCACAGCTCATTTTCATTTTATTTCACCTTAATTCGTTTTTTAACATCTCTATTAGAAAATTAGTTCCCTGAATTTAATGACACGTTGTCAGCTATATCCCTTCGTTTTAGCATAACTCACTAATTTGGTTTTAAGCAGGGCGCGCGCACGATGCAAACGTGATCTAACTGTGCCGATGGGTATATCCAAAATTTTAGCCATCTCTTCGTAACTAAACTCCTCTAGATCACATAAAATAATAATCATTCGAAAATCAACTGGGAGAGATTGGAGTGCCGCTGTGATTTCGTCTCCCAACATATCATTAACTGTTTCCGCTTGTAAATCAGCAAAATATGCAGGTTCTGCAGCTTCATCTTCCCCAGAAATTGACTGTTCCACCCATTCAAATTCGACTTTGGATGGACCTCTCGATTTCTTACGATAGTCATTGATGAAATTATTTTTCAAAATCCTGAATAACCAGGCTTTCGCGTAAGTGCCTGGTTCAAAAGAATTTATAAAACGATATGCTTTAAGACAAGTGTCCTGAACTAAGTCTTGAGCATCATCTTCATCGGAGGTCAACTTAAGTGCGAAATTATACATGGCATCCATGTGTGGCATGAATTCCTTTTCAAAAACACGTCTCGCATTAACCAAAGAATAAATTTTGTCTTTTACCTCGACTTCCATTAGCATGAATTTATTCGTAAAATTTACGAAGCAACCCTAATAGCAATTATTAAGCCAAAAATCTACGTGACAAAAAGACCTAGTTTTTTTGATTGAATAATTCAAGCATTCCGAAAACCAATGTGCCTAAAATGGCACTGGCGAAAGCTCTGAATAGACTGTAGATCAATAAAGTAGCATCGGCAGATTCTACTAAAAATAAAATCAAATGGTGCGAGAGAAGCATCACAAAAATGTAGGGGAAAAACCATAAAGCTTTCATTTCACTCAATGATACACTCGATCGCTCGTCATACCCATTCACCGGGGTTAAAACCTTAAAGAAAAAAGGTCTTAAAAATGCGATAAAGACGGTGGCTAATGAATGGATTCCGTGTGTATTATAGAATATATCGACGATCCAACCTATAAAAAAACCACCTAAAATTAAATAAAACAAAGGAGTATGTATAGGCGCTTTTATAATGATCCAAAGGTAAATAAAACAAAATGCCACATTAGCCAATGCCACATCTCTTAGAATAAAAACCTGTGCAAAAAGGCTAAAAATAACGATAAAAATCCATTTGATTTGAAATGAATTACCCATATTATTCAGGCTTAGGTTTTGAGGTTTCCAAGTTTATTTGTTGGTCTAACAGGTGATTCTTGATCACATACACATATTTTAACGTCGAGAAATTAGTCAGCAACATCACTTTAATATTATGAAATGTTTCATCTTTTTCAAGACGTACTTTTGCGACAATACCAATTGGAATATTGGGAGGAAATACCACATTATAATCAGAAGTCACAATCGTATCCCCTTTAAGCACCTTTTTATATTTGGAAACATCCATCATTTCGACCACCTCCGTTTGAATTCCAGGCCATTTTATGTAACCTAATTCCCCGGTAGATTTAATTTTCGCGGAAACGTTATTTTCTATGTGCAATACAGAGACCACTAAAGACAAATTAGAAGTACAAGACATGACTTTCCCGACCACCCCAGTGGACGAGATGACCGCCATACCCGGCTTGATTCCATCCACTAAGCCTTTGTCAATGGTCAAATAATTCTGCGACATTTGTGTGCTTTGATCGATCACCTTACTGGCAACCGGAGCATACCGATTTAGCATGGCTGAACCAACAAAATAAGGAACTTTGCTTTCTGGCTGCTTTATGGCACTTAATTTAAAAATCTCTTGTCTTAATCGTGAGTTTTCTAAAGCAAGCTCAGCATTAACTTCACCTAGATGATGATATGTTTTTATTTCACGACTTGTAGCTAAAAGGGATGCAGCCCAGCGATTTGTTGTGTTCAAATAAATGACGTGTTGAAAATCATCATATTTGAAAATAGACCAAACATTAATCAACTCCAATAAAATAAACAAAAGAATAATCCTTTGTCGAATGAGGAATTGAAACAATTGATTCATGCCAAAGCTATCATTAAAAGGAAGAAATTAAGTAATTAAAACCGCCCTGTATTTGTCAAGATTTTTTAGAATTTCGCCTGTACCTCGCACAACTGCCTTTAATGGATCATCGGCAATATGTACTTTCAGTTGGGTTTTCTTCTCAATTCTTTTATCCAAACCATGTAGCATAGCACCACCACCAGCTAAATGAATTCCATTATGAAAAATATCTCCGGATAACTCGGCAGGTGCCCTTTGCAAGGTTTCCATAATGGCTACCTCAATCTTGGTAATTGAACTATCCAACGCGTAAGCGATTTCAGAATAATTAATTAAAATTTCTTTAGGAATTCCAGTCATTTGATCGCGACCTCTAATCTCAAAATCGGGCGGTGCATTTTCTAATTCTGGTAATGCCGCACCCACTTGAATTTTAATCTGCTCAGCGGACCTTTCTCCAATCACTAATTTATGCTCACGCAATAAATAATCTTTAATATCTCTTGTAAACTCGTCTCCTGCCACGCGAATAGAGTTCTCGACAACAATACCACTCAATGAAATAATGGCAACCTCCGTGGTACCCCCACCTATATCTACCACGAGCGACCCGTTGGGTTGTTCAATATCAATTCCTATTCCAATGGCAGCTGCTATGGGTTCATGTACCATATAAACCTCACGTGCCCCAGCATGTTCTGCTGAGTCCTTTACAGCTCTTTTTTCCACCTCTGTAATCCCCGAAGGAATGCAAATAACCATCCGTAAAGCGGGAGAAAAAAACGAATTTCCCTTATCCATCATTTTAATCAATCCACGCATCATTAATTCAGCTGCCGTAAAATCCGCAATTACACCATCCTTCAAAGGCCGAATAGTCTTAATATTATCATTCGTTTTTTCATGCATCATCATGGCTTGTCGACCCACAGCCAACACTTTATTTGTGTTTCTGTCTAATGCAATAATAGATGGTTCATCTACCACCACCTGATCTTTGTGAATGATTAAGGTGTTTGCAGTACCTAAGTCAATCGCGATGTCTTTTGTTAGAAAATTAAATAATCCCATGATTTAGTATAATTATTGGATTTGAGCTGGATTGTAAATCCACTAATATCAAATTTACGGATAAATTATGAGCTAATTATTTATTTTAATTTAAAATTATAGGTGTCCTAAAAATAATTATAAAAACACCCGGCATTAAATTTTTGTATTTTCAAAGAATCAAAAAAGCATAATTATAGGTATATTACAATAAAACCTATTTAAATATATTGAAAAAAAAGACTATTTTTTTTTCTAAATAATTTGGATTTATTCGCTAATTTATTAGTTTTGTCCAAGTTAAATTAATAAAATCGTAATAATCGACGACAAAACATACGAAAATGGAAGATTATAATAAGATTATCGAGTCCTTAGGAGTTAAATTTATTAAGGCTAGAAACATTAGAATATTACAACCTATCCGAATAAAAAATTATTATGATGTTGAAAACTCGCTCTTGATATTGTACAAAGGCGAAGTTTCATTTGGTGAGGAAGAAACCCAAGTAGAAGAGGGTGATATGCTTTTTATTCCGGGTGGCAAAATGGTCAGCGTTACGTATGGTAATGCAGAAAAACCTAAGGCGGTAAATAATGAGGAGTTCATGACACATCGTGAGCTTTACTTCGACCAAAATAATGATTCAAGCGCCATCGGTAGACTTGAAAATTCATTTGGAATGGTCGCATTTGAAGCGAAGGTTTTTGATTCAGTGAATTTCTTTACCTCTTTAGATATCCCTCCATTTTTAATTAAGAAAGATGAGAAGTTGGCTCAAACCATCAAAGAAATTCTCCTTGAGGATATGTCGGATGAAATTGGGAAAGGCAGGATCATCAAAATAAAAACGGAAGAAATTGTCATTGAAGTTATTCGCTATATCATTCAAAATAGATTGTTTGTTGAGCAACTAGCCACAAACAGCACCTATTTCAAAGATCCAAGGTTAATTGACATATTCGCTTACATCAAGGATCATATCGGTGGCGATTTGTCCAATAAAGTATTGGCGAATGTGGCCAACGTATCTGAAGATTATGTAGGACAATATTTCAAAATGTTGACCGGAATTAATCCTCAGGACTACATTGAATATCAAAGAATGGAAGCTGCCGTTGGACTTTTACGTACTACTAAAAAATCCATTCGTGCCATAGGTTCCGAAGTAGGATATAAAGACACCGCTTATTTCTGTAGAAGATTTAAGATGATGTTTGGTATTCCTGCTGGTAAAATGAGACGCCGTGAATCATTGATGAACATTTAAATTCAATCATGTAAGCATAAAAAAAGGCCTGAAATTTCAGGCCTTTTTTGTTTATAAGAAGTACTTCAGTTTAACGAGTTCTCGTTCCGTTAAATACCTCCAATGGCCTCTTGGCAAATCTTTTTTAGTCAAACCCGCAAAGGTTGTCCGGTCTAGCTTAGTTACCTCATATCCCAAATGTTCAAATATTCTTCGAACAATTCGGTTTTTCCCTGAGTGAATTTTAACGCCAATGACGTAACCATCTGGAGTAACTTTTGCTAAATCATCCACTTTGATTTCTCCATCCTCTAGGGTTAATCCCGCTTTGATTTTTTCGAAATCATCATCGGTCAAAGGCTTGTCTAATTCTGCTTGGTAAATTTTTTCTATCTCATGGGACGGGTGAGTCAATCGGTCAGCTAATTCGCCATCATTTGACAATAAAATTAAACCCGTCGTATTTCGGTCTAATCTGCCTACTGGATAAATACGTGCATCGCCCGCATTTTTGACTAATTCCATGACCGTTTTGCGATCATTGGGATCTTCGGTGGTTGTCAAAAAGTCTTTGGGCTTATTCAATAACACATAAACTGGCTTTTCGCGATTCAATTTACGATTGCCATATTTGACAATATCTGTAGGAGCTACTTGATAGCCCATTTCAGTGATCACTTTGTTGTTCACTTTAATTTCACCCGCCTCGATCAATTTATCTGCATCCCGACGAGAACAAATTCCCGCATTAGCGATATATCTATTTAAGCGAACCATATCGCTTTTACTTTCAGCCTCTCTAATTTTTCTTTGAATTTTAGCAGGTGCCTTTTCTTTAAAACGATCTAATTTATATTGTGGCGTATGCGCTGGACTCTCCTCATACCTATTTCTGCTCTTAAAAGTATCTCTCTTTGAAAACTTGCTCGTAGGTGCTTCCCGGAAATCCTTCGAAGAATCATCCGATTTTTCCCTGTCAAATACTCTTTTTGGACGCTCGGCCTCGGAACCATCCGTTTGAAATGGCTTACGCTCGCGGTCTTCTGAAAATTCTCTTTTAGGACCATCAAACTCACTACTTGGTCGGCTTTCTGAATTTAATTCGCCTCCTTGAAAAGTTCTGTTAGGTCGATCTCCAGCATATGGTTTACGCTCCGGGTTAAAGGGCTTACGCTCACGGCTTCCAGAAAATTCTCTTTTGGGTCCGTCAAATTCCCGACGTGGTCGGTTTTCTGAATTTGAATCTCCTCCTTGATAAGGTCTTGACTCTCTATTTCTTTCTCCAGAATTGGGTGTTCTATCTGAGGAATATGGCTTATTATAAGGCTTGCGCGCACGGTCTCCTGAAAATTCTCTCTTAGGTCCATCAAATTCCCGACGTGGTCGACTTTCTGAATTTGAGTCTCCTCCTTGATAAGGTCTGCTAGGTCGATCCCCAGCATATGGTTTACGTTCAGTTGGTTTACGCTCCGTATTATAAGGCTTGCGCTCTCGGTCTCCTGAAAATTCTCTTTTGGGACCATCAAATTCCCGACGTGGTCGGCTTTCTGAATTTGAGTCTCCTCCTTGATAAGGTCTGCTAGGTCGATCCCCAGCATAAGGTTTACGTTCTGCATTATATGGCTTACGCTCACGGTCACCTGAAAATTCTCTTTTGGGTCCGTCAAAAGCTCTAGGCTCTGTAGAACGAGATTCAGATCTTCCACCCCGATCGCTCGTTGGCTTAATCCCGGTACTCCGATCTGTAAAATTTTTGGTTGGTTTTCTTGCTGATGAGCCTCCGCTACTTGGACCTGAAAACTTGCGTGTGGATTCTGAACGACGTATGTCGTCCTTTTCGATTCTTTTTCTCATAAAATGTGCAACATCACTGCTGGATTGTATAAGGTCTTGAGCCTTATTATTTTCTAAATTTCTGCAAAGTTACATGAAATTAATGAGCATAGCTTATTACATTTGAAAGTTCTTTTAAAATAGATGGCATTTTACAATCCGCATATGTTCAAAAAATATTCGATTCTGTTCTTAATGGGCATTTTTTTCACCTCATGCCACACGGATAAATTAAGCAATAAAAAAGCGTTAAAGCACTTTGACAAGGGCGAATATGAATTGACCATTAAGGAATTACTCCCCTTGGCTCAAAAAGGTTTCCAATTGGATCAAACCAATTTTCTATTGGGCGAATCTTACCGACTATCCAATCGGATCACTCAATCTTTACCGTATTACCAACAAGCACAGGCCAAAGGCTATGTGGACAAAATGCTTCCCTATTACATGGCAATGGCTGCTAAATCCATCGGTAATTATGAATTAACAAAAAGCTATTTAAGTGAATTTGTCAAGTCAAAACCAAGCCGATTATATCAAATCAAGTCGGAAATTGAATTAGAAAACTTAGGACAAATCCCTGATTTATTAAAAAAACAAAGTCCAGTAACGCTTCAAGCGCTCTCGGGCAATACGTCAAAAACAGAATTTGACGCCAAAAAAATAGGAGACGAATTGATTTTCACCAGTTCCTCTAAACCTGAAATTTACAAAAATAATGGCCTGCCTTTTTTAGGCATTGTCAAAGCCCCTTTAAAAAATCCTGGTGAAATTGGGAATCAATCCATATTTAGCTCCGCCCTTTTTAAAGAAAATGCGAACGATGGAACTCCCGCATTTACCAAGGATGGAAGTACCGTTGTTTTTGCCAGAGGAAATACAGGCAAAAGCAAAGATCCTTCCCCCGATGTGGACTTATATATGTCCAAAAAAACGGGTAATGCTTGGTCTGAACCTGAACGACTTAGTATTTCAGATTCGATCGCTTGGGATGGTAGTCCCAGTTTTTCTGCTGACGAAAGAACCTTGTATTTTAGTTCTAACCGCAGAGGAGGAAAGGGGGGCGTTGATTTATACCGAGTGCCTATTGACAACTCTGGTAGGTTTGGCCGACCGATCAACTTAGGTTCCACGATTAACACCCCAGGGGATGAATTATTTCCCTACGTAAGTGCCAACGGGAAATTGTATTTCTCCTCAGATGGACATCCAAGTATTGGAGGTTTGGATTTATTTGTGGCTAGCCGAAATGAAAATGAAATTGTTGTGGAACATTTAGGCGTACCCATCAATTCCATCGGCGACGACTTTGCGATATCCTTTTCCGATTCTACCCAAGGCTATATTAGTTCAAATAGGCCAGGTGGCAAAGGCGATGACGACATCTATTTTTTCAAATCCACTGGCTCTGAAGATCGTTGGTGGACGACTGCGCCACCTCCCGTGATTGATACGGTAAACAAGAAAATTGTTAATTATTTTGTCCAAGTTAAGGTCGTAGATCCATCCGGAAATCCGATTGACTCTGTTAAAATTAATGTTCGTAAAAATGGCCAAACCTTATCCAATGAAAAAACCAATAAAAAGGGATTCATTGAATTAATCGATATGGCTGAAAACGACGAGCTCGTCTTTAAGTGTGACAAAGAAGACTTTATTACGGTTCGATCCAGCTTCTCCATGGAAGGAAAAACTATCCCAGAGTCTTTATTGAAAAAAGAAATGACCGACACGACATTCCAAGTAATCATCACGATGGACCGACCGGAGATTGGGAAAGAGATTTCAAAATTGTATGAAATCAATTCCATTTATTATGATTTGGATAAAGCGGATATCCGTACAGATGCGGCAGAAGAACTAGATAAAATTGTCCAATTTTTAACGGACAATACACAAATGAATTTGGAGCTAGGCGCCCATACGGATGCCAGGGCAAGTACCGGCTATAACTTGAAATTATCACAGAGAAGGGCTGAATCAGCGGTCAACTATATAATTCGTCGGGGAATTGCTAAGGATCGTATAAAACCCAAAGGGTATGGCGAAGGCCAATTGATCAATGAATGTTCTGATGGGGTAGAATGTCCCGAAGAAATGCATCAACAAAATAGACGGACTGAGTTTAAAATTATCAAAATAAGCACGGAATAAAATGGCTAACTACGTATTAAAGGGTGGTCAAATTGTCAATGAAGGTAAAATCTTTCAAGGAGATATTCGTATCAAACAAGGCCGCATAGATAAAATTGCTTCCTCTATTTCCCCCACTGCCGAGGATCAAGTAGTAGACCTAAATGGAAAACATATATTTCCAGGTATGATCGATGACCAAGTGCATTTTAGAGAGCCCGGGTTAACGCATAAAGCAAAAATTGCTTCTGAAGCGCGCGCTGCAGTATCCGGAGGAGTAACCAGCTTCATGGAAATGCCCAATACTGTTCCCAATGCGCTTAATCAAACATTATTAGCCGACAAATACAACATAGGGCAGGCGAGTTCTTTGGCCAATTATTCCTTTTTTATGGGGGCGTCCAATGATAATTTGGAAGAAGTACTTAAAACATCCAAAAGAGATGTTTGCGGGCTTAAAATATTCATGGGTTCAAGTACCGGAAATATGTTGGTCGATAACGTCCAAACCCTCGAAAAACTTTTTTCCCGCAGTGAAATGCTCATCGCAACCCATTGTGAAGATGAATCAACAGTCCGCGCGCGTTTAGCATTGTTTAAGGAAAAATATCCGGCAGATGACGCTCCAGCCTATTTACATCCGCTCATAAGGAACGAAGAAGCTTGTTATTTGTCCTCCTCTATGGCCATCGACTTAGCCAAAAAATCCAACGCGCGCTTACACATTTTACATATTAGCACGGAAGAAGAATTAGCTTTATTTGACCATGCCAAACCTGTTAAAGATAAAAGAATCACGGCTGAGGTATGTGTACACCATCTTTGGTTTGATGCTTCTGATTATGAAACAAAGGGCAATTTAATTAAGTGCAATCCGGCTATTAAAGATGCCCGACACAAAAATGCATTGAGAAAAGCATTGAATACAGGTGAATTGGATATCATTGCCACAGATCATGCCCCACATACCTGGGAAGAAAAACAGCAAGGGTATTGGTCCGCACCCTCGGGTTTACCTTTAGTCCAACATCCACTTTTGATCCTTTTCGAATTAGCCCAAGAAGGTGTTTTAACTTTAGAAAAGATCGCTGAAAAAACAGCTCATGCGGTGGCTGATTGCTTTCAAATAGAGGAAAGAGGATATATCAGGGAAGGTTATTGGGCTGACTTAGCGATTGTAGATTTACAAAAACCTACCCTAGTCGAGAAATCTAATTTACATTTTCAATGCGGATGGTCACCACTAGAAGGCAAGAATTTTTCCGCAAGCATCGATTATACCTTTGTGTCAGGACACTTAGCCTATTCAAACGGAAAATTTGATATGAGTCAATTAGGAAAAAGACTTCTATTTAACCGCGATTAAAGTACGTCATCAAAATAGACTCTTAAATAAAACCCTAAAGATTGGTTGTATAAGGATCCGCCGCCAGAAGCGATATTAATGATACCTGCTTGATACGTTACTCCTAAGGAAACAAAGTTTTGAGAAACAATTCCAAGGCCTACTTTGAAACCCATGTCAACCCTTCTCAAATCGCGAGAAAAACTTTCACCAGAGGTTGTAGTCGTCACGAATGTAGTGGGCTTCAATGGATTTGGACCTCTATTCACATACGTTGAATTATCCCATAATCCCACACCAAAATAAGGACCTGCCCACACCGTTAGACCTCCGCCATATTCTGATAAACTTCCTAGTTTAATCTCCAAATTGGGACTAAAGTCCAAATAATTTAAAGAAATGGTACGGTCGACATATGCTGAATCTGAATAATTTGTTTTAGCATGATACCCTCTTTGAGATAAAGCAAGTTGGGGACTAAAGCTTGCGCGGGCCGTTATTGGGTATTGTAACCCTATGCCTAATTCAACAGCAGGTTTGAAAAAATAGGATTCTCCACGTGTACCATCCCCGCTAAATCGGACCGACTTAGCCTCCAAATGAAAAATCTTTTTTGGTTTATATTTTTGCCCCATCACACACATGGGAACCAATAAAATAAATAAGAAAATTGACTTGAAATACGAAGACATCATCAGGTTATTGCGAAATATTCCTCAATTTTAACCCATATTTATGTAAACACCAACAAAAGTTTATTAATTGGCTCGAATTTATGAAGAAAACTAATGGGGCTTTACTCCCCTATTTTTCACTTTTAGGGATAGAAGCAGGATTAGATGAGGCCGGAAGAGGCTGTTTAGCAGGCCCAGTGGTGGCCAGTGCCGTTATTTTACCCAAAGACTTTACACATCCTGCCCTAACGGATTCGAAACAATTAACTTCCAAGCAGAGAACGAATTTAATTGACATTGTGAAACATTATGCCATTGAATATGCGATTGCTGAAGTGGATCATGAAACGATTGATCAAATTAATATTTATAAGGCCAGTGTATTGGCGATGCACCACTCGGTAGACCAATTAAAAACCAGGCCCGATCATTTATTGGTCGATGGGAATCGATTCATCAACTATCCTTTGATTTCACACACTTGCATCGTGAAAGGGGACTCGAAATATTTTTCGATCGCCGCCGCCTCTATTTTAGCTAAAACATATCGCGATGAATGGATGAAAAATGCAGCTGAAAAATACCCAGGATATGGCTGGGATAGAAATGCTGGCTATCCAACCTTAGAACATAGAAAAGCTGTGTTAAATTTAGGGCCAACAGACATCCACCGAAAAACCTTTCGTGTAGAATTAAAAGAAAAATGCTAAATTTAATTTTTAAAAACCTGCCTTGAAAATACTGCATACTTGTAAATATTTCTTTTCCTTCCTTGTGCTTTTTTTAATTAGTCAGAAAATTGCAGCCCAAGGAACACAAAATAGGCTCCTGCAAATCAATGAGCGCATAAAAAATGCAGAAGATTTCAGTCGGAAGTTAGACAGCAATTATAAAAAAAGCATCCGTATTGCCGGGGAAAGAGGTCTCAAAATAAAAGAGGATTTAGGGAATGGACGATTTTTAAGTCTCCAACAAATCAATGAAATAGGCGAACCGCTCTATATTATAAACCACTCCAATGCACAAGCTGCAGCGACCACTAAGACAAACCAACTTTATTCAGGAGGAAGCCTAGGGATTTCATTAAGTGGAAAATCAGATACTATGTCTGGCCGTTTAGCGATTTGGGATGGGGGAAATGCTTTGGCAACACACCAAGAATTTGGAGGTCGCATCAAACTACAAGAGAATTTAAGTACTACTGATATCCACGGCACACATGTTGCCGGTACCATGATTGCCTCAGGCGTTAATTCCAACGCGAAGGGGATGTCGTTTGGTGCAGATCTTAAATTATGGGATTACAATAATGATAATGCTGAAATCAGTGATGCCTCTATTCCAAAAACGGGTCCCCCTTTGTTAGTAAGTAATCACTCCTATGGTTATCAAGCTGGTTGGGTCTATGATTCAACAAAAAATAAATGGCAGTGGTGGGGTGAGGACCAAGTAAGTACCTACGAGGACTATAAGTTTGGATTTTATAATTCGAACGCTCAAACACTAGATAAAATCGCATTTAACGCCCCCTATTATTTAATGGTCAAATCAGCCGGAAATAGCCGTGATACGAATGGTCCAGAGGCAGGGAAATACTATTTTCTAAAAACATCTACCAAAGATTCTTCCAACATTGCCAGAAGTAAAAATGACGGATATGACATTATTTCCACTACTGGAACTGCCAAAAATATATTAACCGTGGGCGCCGCAGAATCCATGTACACCATTCCCGAAAAAGGAAGTGATGTTGAATTAGCAAGCTTTTCATCTTGGGGTCCCACAGACGATGGCAGGATTAAACCTGATATCATAGGAGTTGGTACTGATCTTTTATCCACTAGTAATGCCTCCACGACAAGCTATACTTACTTAAGTGGTACTTCTATGGCTTCCCCTCAAGTGTCTAGTTCTATCTTTTTACTTCAACAGTTATACAATCGTCTAAATACTAATACTTTTATGCGCTCTGCCACCTTAAAAGGGCTCGTACTACATTCAGCATTAGATTTGGAAGCAGCGGGTCCAGACTACAAGACAGGCTGGGGTCTTTTAGACACAGAAAAAGCGGCAAAAGTCATCACAAATGTGGGTTCATCAAATTTGATTTCGGAAGGTACTTTGGCCAATACTGCCATAGAGAAACGTTCTTTTGTCGCATCTGGGAAAGGTGATTTGGTCGCAACGCTATCTTGGACTGATCCGGAGTCAACTGTATTTCCAATTACCACCGAAAATTTAAATAGTCGTAAACCTAAATTAGTCAACGACCTGGATATTAAAATTACGGATGGCACAGGAAAATTTTTGCCCTTCATTTTAGACCCCTCCGCCCCTGAAAAAATCGCAGAAACGGGGGATAATATTCGAGACAATATTGAAAAAATTATTATTAAAGGAGCAGTTCCCGGAAAATCATATGAATTGTCTATTTCGCACAAGGGGACTTTGAAGAACGAAAAACAAGATTTCTCTTTGATTGTCTCAGGAATTGGCGGAAAAGCCTATTGTGCGATTACGCCCACAAGCCCACAAAATCTTATCAAGTCTTTGGCCGTTG
>CAMARL010000029.1 GCA_945860325.1 Spirosoma fluviale
AGGCATATCTTTATGCAAAGACAGTGAAAAACCTTGATCCGATTTACCGATAAATTCAAGAAACTTTTGAATGGCTATGCCAGCCGTATTTTTTGAAACTTCCTTTGGCAATCGGCCCTCGTCTCCCGTAATTTCGATTATTTCGATACCGGGGGAATCCTTTTTAACCAAGACTACTTCGTCACCAGGATGGTTTACGGCAAAACCAAAAATATCAAATCCACAAGCCACATTGGCCACAGTGGCAGGAGCATAAACACGTATTTTTTCCATATTTATCCTAAATAACTGCCTAATGAAACGATGTCGGCAAATACGCCTGAAGCAGTAACTTCCGCCCCAGCACCAGGTCCCTTAATGACTAAAGGCCTATCATGATATCTTTTAGTTGTAAATGCAATCACATTATCTGCTCCATCCATTTGATAAAAAGGATGCGAAGAATCCACTTCCTTTAGCCCTATAGTGATTTTCTGATCCTCTAAAGTGGCGATATATCGCAAAACACGGCCATTGGCATGTGCTTGATTAACCAAATTCTCGAAATATGCATTCTGATTTTTCAACTCATCAAAAAATGCGTCAACCGTCGGCGCCATTTCGCATGAACTTGGAATAATAGGCGAAATGGTAATATCTGAAAACTCTAATTTCAATCCGATTTCCCTACTTAAAATCAATATTTTTCGAGCCACATCCATCCCACTCAAATCTTCACGTGGATCTGGTTCGGTATATCCCTTTTTCTTTGCCTCCATTAAAACATCCACAAAGGATTTACCAGGAACAAAGGAATTAAATAAATAAGATAAGGTTCCAGACAAGATACCTTCAATTTTTTCAAAACGATCACCCGATGAAATTAATCCTTGTAAGGTATTGATCACGGGTAAACCTGCACCCACATTCGTTTCGTATAAAAACTTAACTCCCTTAGCTAAAGCGGTTTGATGCAATTCTGCATAAAGCGCATATGGACCCGAATTAGCTACTTTATTGGGTGTAACAACGGATACATTAGCATGAAATAAGCCTAAATAAAATTGGTAAATATCTTTACTCGCCGTACAATCTGCAAAGATTGAATTAGGCAAATTCAATTGCTTTAAATCAGCCACAAATGCATTTAAATCATTTTCGGAACCCTTTGAACCTAATATTTCAATGGCCTTTTTAAGATCAATCCCGGTTTCATCGATGTATTGCTTCCGGCTGTTGGCCAGACCGACCAACTTAATTTTCAATCCTTTATACTTAGCTAGATATCGCTCTTGGCCTATCAATTGGGCCAATAATGTCTTGCCAATCAATCCAGTTCCCACTAAAAAAAGATGCAAGGTTTTTAGTTGGGAAAAGAAGAAAGTCTCATGAATAACATTCAAAGCCTTAGACAAATCCTTTTGCTCAATCACCACAGAAATATTCAATTCAGAAGACCCCTGTGCCGTAGCTACGATATTAATTCCATTCTTACCTAAAACGGAGAACAATTTACCACTCACACCTGTGTGCTTTCTCATTCCCTCTCCCACTACAGCGATCACAGAAAGATCATTTTGTATATCAATTCCCTCGATATCACCTGACTCAATCTCAGCAAAAAACTCTAGGTGCAAGATCTCTTTCACCTTTTCTGAAACCTGAGGCTCAATAGCGAAACAAATAGAATGCTCCGATGAGGCTTGAGAAATCAAAATCACCGAAATTTTTTCCCGAGCTAAGACCGTAAATAATTTAGCTGATACCCCAGCCACACCGATCATCCCAGAACCCTGTAAATTAACGAGCGACAAATGATCAATTGAACTTATGCCTGTGATAATGTAAGGACTTAAGGTAGACTTTTTGCTAATGACGGTCCCCTTAAATGTAGCGTTAAATGTGTTTAATACTCGAATAGGTATGTTTTTAGCAAAGGCAGGTTGTAAAGAAGGGGGATAAATTACCTTGGCCCCAAAATGAGTTAACTCCATCCCTTCTGCATACGAAATAGAAGAGATCGTAAAAGCAGCAGATACCTTGCGAGGATCCGAGGTCATCATTCCGTCCACATCGGTCCATATTTCAATCTCCTTCACATCTAAAGCAGCGCCAAAAACAGAAGCTGTATAATCGGAACCACCCCGACCCAAAGTCGTAGTGTCACCATTGTTATCCGAACCAATAAAACCTGTGATTAAAAAAATTTTATCCGCATTATCCTTGAAATAAGATTGTATTAAAGGATTTGTTTCTGAAAATAGCACCTCGGATTTACCAAAATTTCGATTGGTTTTGACTAAAATTCTTGCGTCCACATATGCAACGGGCAGACCTTTTTGCTGCAAAACCGAAAAAATCAATTGGGTCGATAAACGTTCCCCAAAACTCACTAACAAATCAGAAGTCTTTGGTGAAATCTCCTTAATTAAACTTATTCCTTTTAAAACATCACGTAATTCGTTGATTAATGTACGGATTTGAGCAATCACTTGGGACTGGCCCGTAACAGGAATAAAGTGCTTGATAATCTCGAAATGCCGATTTTCAATATCTTCAATGATAGAATTATCTATATTTTTTCTCTTGGAGGCTAGGTTTCCTGCTTCTAATAATTGGTTTGTCACACCACTCATGGCGGAGAAAACCACTGCAAATTTAGTTTGAGCCTTACAATTCGATTCGATGATCGAAATAACAGATTGAATGCTGATTACACTACCACAACTCGTACCTCCAAATTTTAAAATCTTTTCCATCAAATACGAAAACAAAATGACTCTTATCTCTACAAACAGACAAGAAAGTGAGCAAATATACAATATTAGGCTGTATTTTTGCCTATCACTTGATGACCTTTATGCTTTCTTTTGGTACTTTTCTTGAAATTACTCGAAAGCACAGAGATATTACCATCCACTTCAAACATCGCTAGATTAACTAATTCAACACTTCCCACCCCATGCTCACGAACCACAGCGTTCAGTTGGTCTACCGAAATTTGCGCTTTTTTCAATCCATCCAATTTAACTTCGCCTTGATATATTAACATAATGGGCTCACCTTCGATGGCCTTGGTAAATGCTTTACTAAACAAGGATATTTTTTTGAATACATAATTCATCAGGAAAAGTGAAAATGCCGCCACTAATCCACCCTCTAAAGACGTATCATCCCCTACCATCGCATTTTGAACTGAATTAGAAATCAATAAAATGAAAACTAAATCGATGATCGATAATTGCGCAAACTCTTTCTTTCCAAAAACACGAATAGCCGCCACGATGAACACGTAAACGGCTATTGATTTCAGGGCAATATTCAAGTAGCCTTCCATACGTTTTATTTTTTCTTCTCAGCTGCCATCACCATAGAAAGGTTGTTTTTGGCAGCTAAATCATACAAATCAGTCAAATCCTGTACGGTACGCGTTTTATCTATTGATATAATCAAAGAGGTAGCTTTCTTCGTTTGTAAAATAACTTTTAAAACCGAATCAACTTGTTCTATCGCAATACCATTCGCATTTCCATCCAAATAAAATGAATTATTGGCATCCACCGACAAACGAATCGACTCCACTACAGGCGGAGTAACCTTGGTAGAATCAGCCTTTGGAAGCAATAAACGAATAGCATCCGGAGAAGCTAAAGTCGATATCATTAAAAAAAACATCAATAAGAAAAACAAAATATCCGCTAACGCACCTGTCTCCACCTCGGATGCTTCTCTTTCGCGCTTTCTAAAATTCATACAATTATTTTTTATTAGCTGGCTTATGCAATAAATCAATAAAATCCATCGCTACAATTTCCATCTTATTAATACTGCGATCAATCATGGTCATTAACAAGGTATACAATACATAGGCAATGATACCCACAATTAAACCTGAAGCGGAAGTAACCATTTTCTCATAGATACCTGAAGCGATCGTCGAGATCTCAATTTTGTTTGAAGTAGAAATATTATGAAACGTACGAATCATACCCGTAACCGTTCCCAAGAATCCAAACATCGGTGCAATACGTGCAATCGAACTCAAAATACCTAAGTTCTTTTCCATGTTGTAAATTTCCAACTTAGCCTTGTTCTCAATCGCACTTTCAATTTCACGGATGGGAGAACCTAAACGACCCAATCCACGCTCTAACATATTGGCAATGGGGAATTTAGAATTCTTGCAATAGGTGATGGCGGCTTGAATATTACCGGCCAATAAAAGTTCATTGATGTTATGAAGAAAGTTCTCGTCTATTTTAGTCGTCTTTCTGATATACAAATACCTTTCAATAAATAAAAAGACAGCAACACTGAACAAGAACAAGATTGGATACATCACATACCCTCCTTTTTCCAATAAACTTAAAATGGTGAATTCTTCTTGAGCGGTTGCTTGTAACAGAATTAAATTAAGTATCGATGACATAAATATTTGTTGAAAAATTTAATAACACTTTATAACCTTAAAGATTATCATTTTAATTGTTTTTTTCAAAAAAAAGCACATCTTTTTAGCTTTATTTATTCTGAAGAAACCAATAGCCCTCTTTCAAACTATAAGAAGACACCCACATATTTCCAATGGTTAATTTCTCCAAAACTGTGGCTATCAAAACATTAGCATAAGGTAATATGCCCGCCCTAAAAGCTTTCATCCCCTTGATATTTTGTCGGCCTACAAAATCAGTTTCTTGAACCAATTTCTTTTGTTGGTAAAACTGCGTTATAACCAATTCAGAAGCAGGAGGAATGACGCTACCTGGAATATGCGCATTAGCTAAATCCCAAATGGTTTCAAAGGCACCTGCGGCACCTATCAAAACGCTAGGTTTACGTGTAGCGCATTCGGTAAACAAAGGTTTCATTTGATCTAAAACATAGGTTTGCAGTTCGGCTAATTGAGATGAGTGGAAGTAAGCATCTTTTTGGAATAAGGATAACAGCCGCAAACCACCCAGCTCTAAACTAATTTTGAATAAAATTCCTGTTCCGTCAAATAAAATGAATTCCACGCTACCTCCCCCAATATCCATGACTAAGCTAACCGGATTCCATGGCTTCGGCAATGAATGATAAATTCCATGGTAAATCAAATCCGCTTCTTCAATCCCAGAAATAACTTGAATTTTAATGCCTAATCGACGATCCACTTCTGCTAGAAATTGTTGCGTATTGGAAGCCCTTCGTAAAATACTCGTGCCTATGGCATGAATTTGATTGATTTCACAACCATTTGCCAAAGCGACTTCTCTAAATTCCGTTAAAGCCATTAACGCACGATCCATCGCATCGTTTTGTAAAATCCCAGTTTCCATGGCGCCTAAGCCCAACTGTACCGGTCGCTGTAATTGGCAAATTATCTGCAGGGGTTCCGAAATATTTCCAGGAGTAGCCACTAAAAGTTGGAAGGTATTTGTACCTAAATCGATGATTGCAGTTGGCTGTGGCATTAATTATAATTTTGGAACAAATTTAGGTTGAAATACTGTTTAAAAATTAAAAATAATTGTTTTAATTTAGTAAAAATTATCTCGTCTAACCTCCAATAATACTCTATGCTGGATCCCGAATTCGATGAAAACAGAGAAGATATCAATTCTTCCGTTCAAAGATTTGAAAAGATGTTAAATAATCAAGAGGATTCTTTCTTCGACATTGACACGTTAGAACAAATTGCCGACCATTATTTCATGCAATCCAAGTTTGACGAAGCCTTACAAGCATGTGATTTAGGGTTAACCCACTTTCCATATACACTCGAATTAATTATTTTAAAGGCGCAAGTTTTAGGAGAAATTCAAAAACCGGAGGATGCCATGGAAATCATTGAAAATGCGATTCTATTATTTCCCACCGATATAGAACTCGTTTTGGTAAAAGGCTCTTTATTGAGTCAAATGGGTCAGCATGAAGCGTCTGTCAACTTATTTTTGGAGGCTTTAGAGGCTTACGAAGAAAAGGATGAAGTATATTTCAGATTAGGTTTAAGTTATGTGGCCTGGTTCAAACCCCGCGAGGCGGTTGACATGTTCAAAAAATCACTCGAACATAATCCTGAAAATGAAAATGCCTTAGTCGAATTAGCAAATGCCTTGGATGAAATAGGTAAAATCAACGAGAGCATACCGTTTTACAAAAAATTTATCGACCAAGATCCTTTTTCATATACTGCCTGGTATAATTTAGGTATCGCTTATTCCAAACTGAAAAAATTTGAAAAGGCGATTGACGCCTATGAATATTCTTTAGCTATTGAACCAACTTTTGGTTCCTCTTTATTCAATTTAGGGAATACCTATATGAACTTAAAGGACTTTGAAAAAGCCGAAGAATCATACAAGCAATGCCTCATTTTCGACGATCCCAACCCGGAATTATTTTGTTGCCTCGGCGCAAGCTTAGAAAGGCAAAAGAAATTTGACGACGCTTTAACCTATTATAAAGATGCTGTTAAGTTGGACCCATTGTGGGATGAGGGATATTATGGATTGGCCGTTTGCCTCACTGAGATGGATAAATGGTTTGAATCCTTGCATTTTTTGAAAAAAGCGATTAAGTTGAACGAATCCAATCCCCTTTATTGGATCGGATTAGCTGATGTAGAAGCCTATTTAGGAAATACCGCTTCAGCAGACGAAGCCTTTCAAAAGTCCATCGAATTAGAATCGTTCTTTGCGCCTGCTTGGGTTAAATGGGCTCAATTGCACTATGACCTCGAAGATTTTGAGAAGTCAGCCGACATCATGTTATCGGCAATCGATGAATTACCAGAAGAAGCCGATTTCTATTATCGATCCGCGATTTTCTTAATCAAAGCAGGCCAATTTAAAGAAGCATTTCATTTTTTAGAATCAGGACTTATCCTAGATTATGACCAACATGTCATCATGTTTGAATATTTCCCTAACCTAGAAACACAAAAAGCGATCTTTAAATTGATCCAACAATACAAAAAATAAATCCTATCGTGGATTTATTTATCCAACCATCCTAAAAAAAATATTTCTTGTAGTATTTTAGGTAATTTAATATTTCAAATTTTAATCAACATTCAATTAACACCATGAAAAGAATAATCCTCGCGGGACTCCTTTTAGTTAGTTCAACTGCCACACTAATAGCCCAACAAAAACCCGCTGCCAATAAAACGGCTGCAAAACAATCGGTAGCAGCGCCAGCAGCTACCTTGCCTATCCCAGAAAAAGTAACCTCAGCAGAAGGAATTACTGAATACAAATTAGCCAATGGACTGAAGGTTCTACTATTCCCAGATCCATCTAAACAAACCATCACCGTGAACATTACCTATTTGGTAGGTTCTCGCCACGAAGGCTACGGAGAAACAGGTATGTCCCACTTGTTAGAACACATGGTTTTCAAGGGGACAAAAGAAAAACACAAAGAAGTAGCCAAAGAAATTTCAGATCATGGAGCTGATTTTAATGGAACGACTTGGTTAGATCGCACCAATTACTTCGAAACTTTTGCATCGACGGAAGAAAATTTAGATTGGGCCTTAGACATGGAAGCCGATCGTATGATCAATTCACGCATTGCAAAAAGTGAATTAGAAACGGAAATGACGGTCGTTCGGAATGAATTTGAAATGGGTGAAAACGATCCAGGCAGTATCTTAATGGAACGCATCGTTTCGACCGCTTTTTTATGGCATAATTACGGTAACTCAACTATAGGTGCCCGTTCAGATATCGAAAAAGTACCTATCGAGAATCTTCAAGCTTATTATCGCAAATATTACCAACCCGATAATGCCGTATTATTGATCGCAGGAAAATTCGATCCCATCAAAACCTTGCAATTAGTTAACCAAAAATTTGGTGTAATTCCACGCCCAACACGTGAACTAACAAAAACTTTCACTTCGGAACCTACGCAAGATGGTGAAAGAGAGGTCACATTAAAGCGTGTAGGAGATGTACAGGTTGTTGGAATGGCTTATCATATTCCATCCGGTTTACATCCAGATTACGTAGCTGTGGATGTCATGTCAGATCTTTTAACAGACGCTCCATCGGGTCGCTTGTATAAAGCATTAATTGACACCAAGAAGGCATCAAGCCAGTTCGGAAGTACATACCAATTAAAAGAGCCGGGTCTTGTTTACTTTGCTGCTGAGGTTTTAAAGGAGAAATCATTGGATTCAGTGAAAAAGATCATGATTGAAACCATTGAAAACTTTGCGAAAATACCCCCGACTAAAGAGGAAGTTGACCGCACAAAAACCAAAGGAATCAAGAACATTGAATTACTATTAAACAATGCTCAACGCGTAGGTATAGGCATGTCTGAGTATATTGCGCAGGGTGACTGGCGATTATTGTTTCATACCAGAAACCAATTGGAAAAAATTACTCCTGCCGACATCCAACGAGTTGCAGCAGCCTATTTCAAATCTTCAAATCGTACTTCTGGTGTATTCTATCCTACAGAAAAACCAGATCGTGCTGAAATTCCTGAGGCAAAAGAAGTAGCTGAAATACTAAAAGATTTCAAAGGAAAAGCAGCTGTTTCAGAAGGAGAAGCCTTTGATACCTCACCTAGCAATATAGATGCAAGGACTAAAGTTGAAAATATAGCCGGGATCAAATTAGCTCTATTAGCTAAAAAAACGAGAGGTAATTCAGTTTACGCCAAAATGACACTACGTTTTGGAGATGAAAAGACATTAGCAGGAACAGTAACTGCCGCTGATTTGGCAGCTGATATGTTGACAAAAGGAACGGCCAAGCATACACGCCAACAATTTCAAGATGAATTGGATAAATTAAAAGCACGTGTTTCCATCTCGGGTGGAGCGACTCAGGCCAATGTATCCATAGAAACTACCAGAGACAATTTAATTCCAGCGCTTAAATTGGTTGCAGAAGCATTGAAACAACCCATCTTCCCAACAGAAGAATTTGAGAAGTTAAAACAAGAAAATTTAACTCAAATTGAATCGCAAAAAAGTGAGCCTACAGCGAAAGCTAGTGAGGCTTTAGGCCAATTAAGAAGTGGACATTATCCTAAAAATGATGTAAGGTATCAACCTACGATGACAGAACAAACGACTAATTATTCGTCTGCCAAATTAGAGCAGTCCATTGCTTTTTATAAAGGCTTTTATGGAGCGTCTAATGCTACATTTTCAGCTGTTGGGGATTTCGATGAGGCCGAGTTAAAAGCTACCATCAAAGCTGAATTTGCAGATTGGAAATCGCCTAAGCCGTTTACAAGAGTACCTGAAATTTTCAAAGATATCAAAGCTCAGGTAAAATCAATTGAGACTCCAGACAAAGCAAATGCATTCTTTTTAGCATACCAACCCATTAAAATATCGGATAACGATCCAGATTTTGCTGCTTTAGAATTAAGCAATTACATGCTGGGTGGTGGATCAGGTTCAAGCTCTAGATTGATGAATCGTATTCGCCAAAAAGAAGGTTTATCATATGGAGTAGGTTCGCAATTTGTGGCTAGTCCTTTAGATCAATCTGGTGCATTTGTAGGTTATGCGATCTATGCGCCTGAAAATTTGGCCAAATTAGAAGCTGCCTTTAAAGAAGAAATCGAAAAAGTTTTAAAGGAAGGATTTACGCAAAAAGAAATCGACGAAGCTAAAAAATCATGGGTTCAAGCAAGAGCAGTAGGTCGTTCACAAGACGGCGGGCTAAGCTCTACATTAAATTCAAATTTATATTTGAACCGTAACATGAAATGGGCGGATGATTTGGAGAATAAAGTGAAGGGCTTAACGTCTGATCAAATTTTACAAGCTTCTAGAAAGTCCATCGACTTGTTGAAAATGTCATTTGTGAAAGCAGGTGATTATGAAGGTGCTGCTAAAAAAATGGCAGAAAAGGCTAAAAATGCTACATCTGAATCAGGTGCGGTAGGCGGAGCACCGAAGCAATAAATTAAATATTGAGCATAAAAAAAGGAGCTAGCAATTGCTAGCTCCTTTTTTTTATACTATATTTTTTAGCAAAACTCCTCGAAAACACCTTCTAAATGTCCTGCGATCATTTCAGCTGAACGGCCCTCAATGTGATGACGCTCTACAAAATGCACCAATTCCCCATTCTTAAATAAAGCGATGGACGGTGAAGATGGAGGATAAGGCAATGTGTACTCACGTGCTTTTTGGGTAGCTTCTTGGTCTACTCCAGCAAAAACAGTTACTAAATTTGCAGGCTTTTTTGCAGAAGCGGCAACCGCCTCTTTTACACCCGGTCTAGCTGTTCTAGCAGAACAACCACAAACTGAGTTGATAAACAATAAAGTAGTTCCTGGCTGCGCCATGGTATCTTCCACCTCAGCAGCAGAACTTAACTCTTTGAAACCACCTTCGACAATATCCATCCGCATAGGATGTATTAAATGTTCTGGATACATATTTTTATATTTATTTTTTAAAATTTACTTACATAAAACCCAATTCTAATTTGGCCACCTCAGACATCATATCTTGTGCATACGGAGGATCAAAAGTTAGCTCAACAGAAACCTCAGCGATTCCTTCTATTTCCCTAACCGCCTTTTCTATATCCACTGGAATACTTTCCGCAGATGGGCATGAAGGAGATGTCAACGTCATTAAGATGTATACGTTGTTGACCGGAAATATTTTCACTTCGTAGATAAGACCTAATTCATATACGTCAACAGGTATTTCAGGATCATAGACGGTTTTAATCGCCTTGATCACTTTTTCCTTAAGTTCAACCTCCGTCATTTGTAAGGATGTCGTCGTTTTCTCTTCCATATTTTTTTTACTTCGCTGAAAAGGCCAAAGCATAATTTTTCATTTGTTTTACCATCGATAACAAACCATTCGAACGCGTTTGCGCTAGATGTTGGCTCATTCCGATTTGATCAATAAAATATAAATCCGCCTTCATGATCTCCTCAGCCGTGTGATTGGATAATACTCGAATCAACATACTAATTAAACCTTTGACGATCACCGCTTCTGAATCGGCTTCAAAAACGATTTGATCCCCCTGCTTGTCAGCATGCAACCAAACTCGGCTTTGACAACCCTTAATGACATTTTCTTCCGTCTTAAAAACTTCAGGTAAATTAGGCAACTTTTTACCTAAGTCAATCAAATACTCATATTTATCAGCCCAGTCATCAAATAAACCAAACTCCTCGATTAAGTCCTCTTGGGTTTCTTGTATGCTTTGAGCCATTATTGTAACATATTAATCGACCTACGTAAGGCCTTCACAAACAAATCTATTTCTTCAAACGTGTTATAAAACGCAAAAGAAGCCCGACAAGTTCCAGGCAAACCAAAACGCTTCATTAAGGGTTGTACACAATGATGTCCCGTTCGAATCGCTATGCCAAATTTATCCAATAACACACCTAGGTCTTGTGGATGTATTCCATCAATCACAAAACTAATGACGGCAATTTTATCAGGTGCCGTTCCAATGATTTTTAAACCAGGAATGGTACTCAATTGTTCCGTTGCATAGGCCAAAAGAGCCAATTCTTGGGTAAATAATGCTTCTTTTGACAAAGCATTCACATAATCAATCGCAGCAGATAAGGCAATCACATCCGCAATATTAGGAGTACCTGCCTCAAATTTATAGGGCAATTCATTGTAAGTCGTCCCTTCAAAAGAAACCTCCTTAATCATTTCACCACCCCCTTGATACGGCGGCATGGATTCTAACAACTCCCGCTTTCCGTACAAAACCCCAACGCCCGTAGGCCCAAACAACTTATGCGCCGAAAAGGCAAAAAAATCAATATCTAAAGCTTGAACATCTATATCTAAATGAGCGATGGATTGTGCCCCGTCAATCATTACTTTTGCCCCATGCGCATGAGCCAATTGAATCATTTCGGCAATGGGGTTAATGGTCCCAATCGCGTTAGAAACGTGATTAACGGCTACTAATTTTACGCTAGCGTCCAATAAATTACGAAAAGCCTCAAGATCTAAAACACCTCTTTCATCCACTGGAATTACCTCGATGATCGCGCCTTTTTCCTCGGCGATCATTTGCCATGGCACAATATTAGAATGATGCTCTAAATTCGAAATTAAAATCTTATCCCCTTTTGAAAAATTAGCTCGACCAAAAGTCTGAGCGACTAAATTGATACTCCCTGTAGTTCCAGCAGTCAATATGATTTGATCCGAGGAAGGAGCATTGATAAATTCCTTTATTTTAGTTCTCGTTAATTCATAAGCAGTGGTCGCGCGTTCAGCTAAGGCATGAAGACCCCGATGAATATTCGCATTATCTAATGCATAATAATGAGACAAGGCATCGATGACCGACTTAGGTTTTTGGGTCGTCGCTGCATTATCAAAATAAATCAGCGGCGAACCGTTGACCTGTTGGTCTAACACCGGAAAATCAGCACGAATCTTTTGTATATCTAAGGTCATTATAATAAGGTTAAACCTAATGAAGCTTGAATTTTATTCACAATCTTATCAGACAATTCCGCACGAATTTCTGCATGTTCTAATTTGTCTATCACCTGTTGAACGAAAGCTAATAGCAACAAAGTCTGTGCTGTCGCTTTTGAAATCCCTCTTGAACGCATGTAAAATAAGGCCTCGTCGCTCAACTGTCCCGTGGTCGTTCCATGTGAACATTTAACATCATCCGCCCAAATTTCCAATTGGGGTTTAGTGTTCATCGTCGCTCGATCTGAGGCTAACACATTTTTGCAACTTTGAAATGCATTTGTTTTTTGAGCATCAGGACGAACAAAGATTTTACCATTGAAAACGCCAGTTGCATTTCCCATCAAAACTCCTTTGTATAATTCATTGGATTCCGAATGAGGCATGCGATGGTCAACGACCGAGTGAGTATCCATTAATTGGTCTTCCCCAGGAACGTACAAACCATTCAAATTAGAAACGACCTGTGGGCCATCAATGTAGAAATGTAGGTTATTGCGCAAATAAGCCGCATTTATTGAAAATGTAAACGCATCGACCAACGAGCTTTCTTGTTGGAATATAAACGTATGATCCACATGCGTAATGCTTTGCTGCAAATCTTGATCTTTAATTAAGGTAAGATGGGCATTTTTGGAAACCCAAATCTCCTGCACGAAATTCGACAAAATCGCATGGCTAGACTCAGAACGTTGTTGTTCAAACCAAGTAATTTCCGAATCCTCCTCAAGATAAATGAATAATTTAGATTGTACGGCGGTGTCTTGTTGGCCCGAAACTAAATAATGATGCAGCAAAGGCTCCACAATTTTAACCCCCTTCTTGACCCACAAAACAGCATGATCATTCACCAAAGCTTCATTTAAATCGTACAAGGAATTTTGATCCAAAATAGGATTTCTTGACTTCCACACAGATTCGAAGGTAGGGTTTTGAGCCATAAATTCGGACATAGTCAAAAGAGCAATCCCCTGAGGCAAGGCTCCTTCAGAATGGGTATTCCCATTTAATGTCTGAATAATGGAACTTTGCTTCCAAGCAGGCTTAGGCAAATTAACGCTTAAAGTCTCAGGCGACCATTGCCAATTGTACTCATTCAAATGCTTCAAAGAGGCATATTTCCATTCCTCCCATTTGCTGGTTGGAAAACCTTTGGCTATAAATTTCCCGAGGGCCAATTGCTGAGCCTGGGTCAATGAATGATTTTCTTTGATGCTATCTACTAATGTTTTCTCTAACATTTTATCTAATCTAAGGCAGAAATAATCCAATCGTATCCTCTCTCTTCTAATTCTAAGGCCAAATCTTTGTTGCCTGATTTTACAATCTTTCCTTTATACAATACGTGTACAAAATCAGGAATGATGTAGTCCAAAAGTCTTTGGTAATGGGTCACTAAGATCGTCGCATTTTGAGGGGTTTTTAATTTATTGACCCCTTCTGCCACGATGCGAAGTGCGTCGATATCCAACCCAGAATCCGTCTCGTCTAGGATGGCCAATTTAGGCTCTAGAACTGCCATTTGGAAAATTTCATTTCTTTTTTTCTCACCACCCGAAAAGCCTTCATTCAGGGCTCTGCTCAATAAAGATTGGTCTATGTTCACATAGGCCATTTTTTCTTTGAACATTTTCAAAAATTGAACGGCATCCATAGGATCTTGACCTCGGTAGGTGCGAATCTCATTGATGGCCGACTTCATAAAGTTGGTCGTAGAAACTCCAGGAATCTCCACAGGATATTGAAAAGCTAAAAACAAACCCTCTGCGGCACGCGCTTCAGGCGATAGGTCTAATAAATCTTTGACGAAGAATTCCACAGAACCTTCGCTCACCTCATAATCCGATCTTCCGGCTAAAACAGAAGCTAGGGTTGATTTACCAGAGCCATTAGGCCCCATGATGGCATGAACTTCGCCCGCATGAACTTCTAAATTAATTCCGTTGAGAATTTCC